>DATLUK010000295.1:0-48123 GCA_035533195.1 Acidimicrobiales bacterium
ACCAGCACCCGATCAACGAGCCTGACGAGTGGGGCGATCTTGAGTCATTCCGCACCGCAGCCGCCGCCACGTGACCGACACGCCTCGTCGAGGGGAACTGTGGTGGTGCGAACTCCCTGACATTGGCCGACGTCCGGTACTCGTCCTGTCCCGAGACGCCGCCATTCCCAGATTGCGCCGCACCCTGATTGCCCCCTGCACAACCACCATCAGGCACCTTCCTAGCGAGGTCCTCCTCGAACCTGGCGGGGACCCGGTTCCTCGGCTCACGGCAATCAGTCTCGACTCGGTCGAGAGCGTCTCGATCGTTGTGCTCGTCGATCGACTCGGCACCTTGAGCACCGAGCGAATGCGGGAGGTATGCGCCGCCCTTGAGGTGGCGGTCGACTGCCAAGGCTGACCTGACCGGCCGCCAAGGACCCGGCGAAGGGGATACTTTGCCGGGTCCGACCGCCGGCGCTGATCGATCCGGTGCTCAGGACCTCTCAAGGTAGACTCGGGACTCTCGACATTCACCGGGAACGACAACCCTGCGGTAGAGGATCCTGTCGGTTCTGATCCCAAGGTGGGTCTTGAGGCCGTCGCCGCACATTACCGGGCGAGCTTCGGTGGTCCGTTCTCAGCTCGACGACTCGGTCCGGTCACGGTGGTGGACAACCGGGCTGCGTTCCAGTTCCGTATCGATGTCCCGACCGGCACGTCGACGCTCAAGCTGACCAATACCGATGTCATGACCTTCGACGAGGACGGCCGGATCAAGACCATGATCGCCTACCCCGACCTGAAGGCGGACCCCGACGAGGCGTTTGGTTAGATGGGATCCGGACCCGCCGACGCCGTGCCGGTCCGGCTGGATCCGGGGCTGCGACAGGCGGTCGACGAGCGGGCTGAGGCTGAGAACGTCACAGTTTCCGAGGTCATCCGGGAGGCGTTGCGCCGCCACCTCAAGACGGGCTGACCTGCTCGAGTGTCCGTCTGCCGGCAGAGAGCTATCGCTCTTCTTCCGATATCCACTTCTCCGTGTAGACCGGCTCTGTTGTGGCCAGTAGCTCCAAGGCGTCGTCGGCGGTCCCAGTCCGCTGAATGATCTCCCGATTCGCTGGCTTCAACAGCCCGACGCTCACCATCCGGTCGAGTTGGTCGACCAATGGTTGCCAGAACCTGGCGACGTCGAGGAGAACGACCGGCTTCCTGTGCAGCCCCAGCTGGGACCAGGTCGCGACCTCGGCCAGTTCCTCCAGCGTGCCCAGTCCCCCCGGGAGGGCTATGAAGCCGTCCGCCAGGTCATACATGAGTTGCTTGCGCTCGTGCATGGAGGTCACCTCGTGCATTTCGCTTAGCCCAGTGTGGCCGACCTCTCGGCTGAACAGGCCGACCGGGATTACCCCGGTGACCCGTCCACCCCGGCTCAAGGCGGCGTCGGCGAGTTCTCCCATTAGGCCCACCCTGCCGCCCCCGTAGACCAGCTCGATCCCTCGGTCCGCCACGAGCGCTCCCAGCTGCGTGGCCGCCTCGCGGTAGGCCGGGTCTGCAGGCGTCGAGGAACCGCAGAAGACGCACACGGCTCGAAGCTCGGCCACGGTCGGAAGCTATCCGAGTGCCGGGAGGGATCCTGACTTTCTCGGCCACGACCCGGACCGAACGCTTCTTCTTGCTCTGCCCGGGTTGGCGTTCCTGCTGGCCGCCTCCTGGTCACCCAGTCAGCCGAGAGTCCCGACACTGTCATTCGCTCGTACCCGCCAGGACAACATCCGGGGATAGTCGTCCTCCGCCTGCGCTCCCATGGCACCAACGCAGACTGAAAGCATCCGCTCTGGACATTCGTAGGTAGCGTGGCGCCTATGGACCTGCACGGAGCAGTTGCGGTCGTGACCGGCACGTCTTCGGGACTGGGGCACCAGCTCGCGCTGGATTTGGCCGACGCTGGCGCCATTGTGGTGGGACTGGCCCGGCGACCTCAACAGCAAGAGGAGCTAGGCGCCGAGTTGGCCCGGCGCTCACCCGGGTCCCGGGCCGAGGTGGCCGACGTCTCCGAAGTCGAAGGCTACGTTACTCTTGTGAAGGAGATCGAGGCCCGTCACAGCCGGATCGACGTGCTCGTCAACAACGCCGCGGCCTTCGAGCCGGAGGGACCGCCCACCCTGGCCGGGTTCCGGGCAGTCATGGAGACCAACTTCTTCGCCACTGTTGGCGGGACGCTGACCGTCCTGCCCGGAACGCGAGAACGCGGCCGGGGGGCGGTGGTGAACGTCTCTTCGGACATCGCCCGGGCGCCGATCCCCGGAGAGGTTACCTACGGGGCCTCGAAGGCGGCTATCACAAGCTTCACAGAAGCGCTGTCCTTTGCGGAGGCCCGCCGTGGCGTCACGCTGCACGTGTTGTATCCCGCGTACATCCCGCGCGATCTCGAGTCGGCACCGTCGCTCGGTGAGCGCCTTGTGGTCCGTACCGATGCCCAGGTCTCGGCCCTGGTGCTGAAGGCGCTCCGACAAGGTCGGCCGGACATCAACGCGGCCTGGCTGCCTCGCCTGGCGCCGGCGCTCCGCGCCGTGGCCCCGGGCCTCTACCGTCGCTTCCTGCCCCGCGCCACCCCTTGAGCAACTGGCCCAGGAACGGGACGGTCGGAGTTTGAGACGCGAGCGTTCTGGTCTAGAGCTGTTCCCATGAACTCGGGGGCCGCACCGAAGGATCCCGCTGGACTCCCGGACGCTCGTCGCTCTCCCTCTGACCACTCGTCGCTGGATAGGTCCCTTCCAAGGGAGCGGCACGGATCTCTTCCATCCGTCGGTGGCCAGCCACGGGCATCGAGGGCTCAGTAAGTCGAACCCAACTTCCGATGGTCCCAGGACACCATCTCCTCTGGGTTGACAAACACGGCCACACGCTTTCGGCCCGACGCCTCCACACCCTGCTTGGCGGGCCCGTCCAGCACTCCGAAGTAGCGAGGGTAGAGGGCCTCGCCCACTGACACGACGGTGTCCCGCTCGGACGACACCTCCGCCCTGCCCGTGATCTGCACCCCCCGCAACTCGCCATATGCCTTGCCGGCCTCTGCCATCACGGTCAGTCGCGGGTCGCGCTCCAGGTTCTTCACCTTCTGCGACTTTCCGTAGGTCCAGAAGGCCACTCGCCCGCCGATGACGGCGTAGTACATCGCCACCAGGTGCGGAGTGCCGTCTCGATTGATGGTGGCGACCTGAAGGGTGTGGGGCTCCGCCAGAAAGGCCGCAATCTCCTCCTCGGACATCCCGATCTGGTCGCGTCGCTTCATGATGAGGGTAGGCCTCGCTCCTCGGTGATAATGCCGGCTTTACTTGAGAATGAAGCCTTCGTAGCCCGCCTCGGCGATCTCAGCGCACTTGGCCCGGTAGGAAGGTAGACCCCCCATGTAGGGCATGAACACGCGTATCTTGCCGGGGACGTTGGCACCGAGATACCACGAGCTGCAGCTGTCCGCGGTCCGGATGGAGCCCTCTACGAGGGACGCCGCGTGCTCCACCCAGGCAGCCTGAGCTTCGGCACCGGCCTCGATGCTTCGGGACCCGCTGTCGCGCAGGTACGTCACGCAGTCAGCGATCCACTCAACGTGCTGCTCGATGGACACCACCATGTTACTCAGCACCGAGGGGCTGCCCGGCCCGGTTACCGTGAACAGGTTAGGGAACCCCGCCACCTGTAGTCCCAGATAGGCTACCGGGCCCTCTGAGGTCCACACATCACGAAGCAACTGACCATCGCGGCCCCGGATTTCGATGCTGTTCAGCCCCCCCGTCATCGCGTCGAATCCGGTGGCGAATACGATCACATCGAAGTCGAAGGAGTTTAGCTCTGTCAGTATCCCCGCCGGCGTGATCTCTACGATCGGTTCCTTGCGTAAATCGACCAGAGTCACGTTGTCCCGGTTGAACATCTCGAAGTAGCCGCTGTCCAGGATCTGGCGTTTACAGCCCATCGGATAGTGCGGCACCAAGGACTCAGCGGTTGCCGGATCCTTGACCGTCCGCCGGATCAGCTCGGCATACAGCTCCGTGGCCGCCCGGTTTGCTTCAAGGTCCAACATGACGTCGGCCCACGCCATAGGCGCGCCCCACCCCAACTCGTCCACGATCTGGAGACGCTGCTCGATCGGCGTCTCCAAGATGTTCCTCGCAGGAGGCTCTGCGTCAAAAGACACTGCCCCAAACCTGAGGACACCTCCGAAGGCCGCCCGCTGTCGAGCGCGCAGGGTCGCGTAGTCAGCTCTGACCTCATCGAGCTCTCCGGGAGCGAGGGACCGGTTGTTGGCTGGTCTCGTATATGCGGCCGAGCGCTGGAAGACGTGGAGACGATCGGCTTGGGCCGCGATCAGCGGCATCGCCTGTACCGCCGATGATCCTGTCCCCACGACCGCCACATGCTGGCCGGTGAAGTCGAAACCTTGCCTGGGATAGCGGCTCGTATATAGGGAGATGCCCTCGAAGGAGTGTAAGCCCTTAATATCCGGCTCGAGGGGTACGGTCAGGCAGCCGGTGGCCGCGACCACGGAGCGGGCCCTGTAGCGGTCACCGGTGTCCGTTTGGACCGTCCAGTTAGCGTTCTGCTCATCGAATGTGAGCGCGGTCACGCGCGTGCCGAACTGAATGTCTCGACGCAGGTCCAGCCTGTCGGCCACGTAGTTGAGGTAGGCCTCGATCTCGGGTTGGGTGGGCATGAGCTCGGTCCATTCCCACTCCTGCTCGATCTCCTTCGAGAAGCTATAGGAGTACTCGATGCTCTGGACATCGCAGCGGGCTCCGGGGTAGCGATTCCAGTACCAGGTTCCCCCAACACCCTCACCCATCTCCAGCACGCGGACGGCAAAGCCCCGCCCCCGGAGGAGGCGCAGCATGTAAAGGCCGGAGAAGCCGGCGCCGATGACGACTACGTCGCAATCAGTCAGTGTCTGGCCACTTGTTCCCTCATCCTTGTGCCGACTCGACATGGGCCCCCTTAACCTCCCCCGGGCCCAACTCTTTGGCTCGATGGCCCTCCGTTGCCTTCCCGGCATTCGCTGTCCATGCTCTAGACTTTATGTCTAGCGGAGCCCGGCTGGCAAGCTGATCTTGACCCGACAGCCTGGAAGCTCTTGGACGACGGGCCTCCGGCAGTGTGGGGGATCTCGGTCCTACCGGGCATTGCCCCGGCTTCCCCAGGGTGGCGATCAGCGGCTTGTCCGGCCGTGTTCCCCCGTCCGGTATAGAACAGGTTCTGACTGTATGCGCTACTCTCGCCCGTTCTCGTAATGAGCCGACCCGGGGAGACACACGCGATGGAGCTAGCCGAGCGCGCCTTCGACTGCGATAACCACTACTACGAGGCCCTCGACGCCTTCACCCGGCACGTCGCTCCTGCACACCATGGGCGATGCGTGCAGTGGGCGGAAATCAACGGCCGGCAGTACCACGTCGTCGGTGGCCGAGTGAACCACGCCGTGATCAACCCGACCTTCGACCCTGTGGCCATGCCGGGTGCGATGCACGACTACTTCCGGGGCAACCCCGACCGCAAGCCACCGACCGAATTCCTCCGCGAGCGCGAACCCATCCGTCCCGAGTACCGCGACCGCGGTGCCCGCTTGGCTCGCATGGACGAGTTCGGGTTGGACGCGGTCTGGCTGTTCCCCACTCTCGGGATGCTTTACGAGGAAGTGCTAAAGCACGACCCCGAGGCGGTGACGATCACCTTCCAGGGCTTCAACCGTTGGGTGGAGGAGGACTGGGGCTTTGCCCACCAGAGCCGCATCTTCGCCGCCCCCTACCTCTCCCTCGCTGACGTTGACTGGGCGTGCGCCGAGTTGGAGTGGGCGCTCGGGCGCGGTGCAAGGATCGTGGTCATGCGGGCTGCCGCGACGTGGACTGCGTCGGGGCCCCTCCCGCCCACCCATCCAAGCTTTGACCCCTTCTGGGCCCGTGTCAACGAGGCGGGCATAACTGTCATCGTGCATGCCGGCGATAGCGGTTATTCGAGCAACGGCTACGCGGAGGATGGCTTTGGCACCGGGGGGTCCGCGGCGGGGTGGGCTCCTTCGGTAAAGGCCTTCGCCATTGAACGGGCCGCCTACGATTATCTCATAACCCTGGTCTTCGGCCGACTCTTCGACCGCTTCCCCAACCTGCGCATCGCGTCGGTGGAGAACGGCTCCGGCTACCTCGAGGACCTGTTCCACAAGCTGCGATCTACTTCCGGCAAGACCCCGGGCTACTTCAAAGAGGACCCGGTGGAGACATTTCGCCGCCACATTTGGATGAACCCCTTCTGGGAGGACGACCCCCACGAGACGGTCGAGCAGATGGGGGCCGACCGCGTGATCTTCGGCTCCGATTGGCCCCATATCGAGGGAATGCCTCGACCCCTCGACTATGTGGTCGAGCTGAAGGGGTTCGACGACAACACGCAGCGCAAGATCTTGCGCGAGAACACGACCGCCCTGACGAAGCCGCAGCCCGCCTGACCGGGTTCATCGGCCGGCGGCGACATTGGTGAGTCGCTCTTCGGAGAGGTAGTTCAGCTGCGCCGCTAGACCACGCCGACAGTCGGCGCCGACCGATACTTACCTTTCGTCCCCTCCGGGATGAGTGAAGGCACCCACGGAGGTCCCGGGAGAAGCCAACTAATCGACATGCACCCTTGTCGGCCGGCTGGACGTCTAGTACGTTGACTTTCGATGGTCTACCGGTGCGCAGCAACCAGCAGGGCCCCCTCGCCCTCGAACGGCGTGAGCCGTCTGAGGGAGACAAGGAGTTCTGAGAGCGTCCCCGGAAGCGATCGGCTTTTCCGATCGGCCCATTGATGGTCACGAAGAACTTCGGGATCATTAGTTAGCAACCGCCGCGTCGGCGACGCGGCCAGAACCAGGGGGAAGTCAATTATTTCGAACGGGTGGTCCTACGGCTGGCGTCGCATCTTGAGCGTCGCCGGTGCGCTGTCTCTGTTGGCTGGATTGATCACCGCTTGCGGCGGGACAAAGCCGGCGGCGACGGCCACCTTGAAGCCCACTCACGGCGGTTCGATCACCGTAGATTTGGTGTTCAGCGCCTTCGGCCTCGCCCCGTGGACCATGATCGGTTCGGTCACCGACGGTCCCATCGGTGATGCCATCTACGACCCGCTGATGCAATACGGCCCGTCGAACCAGCTGGAACCCTGGTTGGCCACCTCCTTGACGACCAAGGATGACCAGGTCTGGACCATGCAGCTGCACCAAGGAGTGAAGTTCCAGGACGGTACGCCCTTCAACGCCGCCGCCGTCGTTTTCAACATCGATCAGCAGATGAACCCGGCCAACCACTCCTTTACCGGGCTGCCCGTCGCCGAGAACATAGCGTCGGTGAAAGCCACCGGTCCCGACACCGTCGTGTTCAACCTTAAGTTCCCGTGGTCGGCCTTCTCCGGTTCGTTCACGGGGCCGTTCGGCTACATGGCGTCCCCGACGGCGGTACAGAAGGAAGGCACCTCCTACAACCAGCACCCGGTCGGGACCGGGCCGTTCGACTTCGTCCAGTGGGTGCCCGGTGACCACGTCACGGTCAAGAAGAACCCGAACTACTGGGTCAAGGGTGAGCCATACCTGAACCAGATCGTCTTCAAGACCGACGCCAACTCCCAGACCCGGCTGAGCAGCGTGGAGACCGGGGAGGCCCAGATCGACCAGACGATCGATCCCACCGAATTGGGCCCGGCCAAAGCGCACGGCCTCAGCTACAGCGTGGCGGCCAACTCCGGCAACAGCGTGGAGATGAACACCCAGGCCGCCCCCTTCAACAACGCCAACATGCGCCTGGCCCTCCGGTACGCCACCGACCTCAACGCCCTGAACAAGATCGTCTACAACGGCCTGGCCGATCCCGTGTGGGCCGCCTGGATATCCCCGAGCTCGCCCTACTACGACAAGAGCATCAAGTGGCCTGGGTATGATCCGGCCAAGGCCAAGGCCAAGGCCAAGGCCATGGTGACGGCCTACACCGCCAAAAACGGGCCGGTGGACATCACTTACTCCTGCTACACCGACCCCGCTCACCTCAAGGAGGAGCAGGCTCTCCAGCAGATGTGGAAGGCGGCCGGCTTCAACGTCACCCTGAACATCACGGACCAGAACACCCTGGTCATCAACATGCTCGAGGGCCATTTCCAGATCGGGTGCCTGGCCCTGGGCAGCGGCCTAGATCCCGATAGCGCGTACTACAGCTCGCTGTACTCCAAGAGCCCCAGCAACTTCACCCACTTCAACAATCCGGCCATGGACGCCGCCCTGACCCAAGGTCGGGAGAGCACGTCGGTGGCCGTCCGCGAGCAGGCCTACAACGTGGTGCAGCAACTGATCGCCTCGGACATGCCAGCGTTCCAGACCGAGCGGGAGCCGTGGGGTTGGATCTGGGGCCCGAGGATAGGCGGGGTCGTCAATCTCTACGATGCCGGCCTGGCCCCGGGGGGAATCTACCTCAAGTCGTGATCGCCCAGGTCCGCGCCAGCCTCAGAGGACGACCCTTGCAGACAGAGCTACCCGAATCTCTCCGTATCGAGTATCCCATCCTCGCCCCAGCCACTGCCGCGACGCGGTGGCTGGGGCGGGCGGGGTCGGCCCTCACCAGGTGACCTCGGGGTTTGAGGTGACCTGGTGAGGGCCAATTTCGGGAGGAGGGCGCTCCGGCTGCTCCTGGTTCTCCTGCTGGTCAGCTTCGCGACGTTCGCCATGGTCCGGCTGCTCCCCGGTGACCCGGCGCGAGCCTTCCTGGGGCCGAGCGCGCCCGAGTCGGCCGTCCTGGCGATCCGGCGTCAGTTGGGGCTGAACCAGGCGCTGCCGGTTGCTTACATCCACTGGTTGGGGCGGGTGTTGTACGGGAATCTCGGAACCTCCTACCAGACAGGTCAGGCCGTCACCCAGGCGCTGGCCCAGAGGCTGCCTATTTCGGCCGAGCTGGTGATCGGCGCCGAGCTGGTGGCGCTGACACTGGCCATCCCGCTGTCCCTGGTGAGCGCCTACCGAGCCGACGGTCTGGTGGACCGGTCGGTTTCCGGGATCTCGTTCGCCACCATTGCCGTCCCGGGCTTCGTGCTCGCCCTCGTGTTGATCTTCATCTTCCCGGTGAGGTTCGGGCTCCTGCAGGTGTCAGGGTTCACCTATCTGAGCCAGAGCATCCCCGGCAACATCCAATCCGTCACCCTGCCCGTGCTCACCTTGGCCCTTCCGCTAGCGGCGGTGTACACGCGCGTACTACGGGCGGACCTCGTGGAAGTGCTGCGGGAGGATTACATAGCGATGGCCCGGGCCCGCGGCGTGCCGACCTGGAGGATCCTGTTGATCCACGCCTTCAAGCCGGCATCTCTATCGCTGCTGACCCTGGCCGGGCTCAACATCGGCCAGCTCTTAAGCGGGGCGGTGATAGTCGAGCAGATCTTCGCCCTGCCGGGCATCGGGTCGTTGCTCATCGGCGCGATCCTGGCCAAGGACATCTTCGTCCTTCAAGGCGTGGTGCTCGTCATCACCGTCACGTTCGTCGTGGCCAATCTCCTGGTCGACCTGCTCTACAGCTTGATAGATCCGAGGATCCGTCGTGTCCTCACGGCCTGAGGTGTCCCCCGTCCTGCTGGTGCAGGTGCCGCCGCCTCCACCGCGGATAGAGGCGGCGGCCGCCCCGGCCGGAGGAGCCGGGCCCGGCCGGATCGTTCCACTCTGGAAGCGACTCGGCATACCGTTCTGGCTGGCCGTCGGGTGGATCGTCCTGGTCGCCGTCCTGGCCATCACAGCCTCGATCCTCCCGCTGCAGAACCCGGATGTGGGGAACTTCAGCGCCTTGTCCCAGGGCCCGAGCGCCGCCCACTGGTTCGGCACCGATGACCTGGGCCGAGACCTTATGTCGCGGGTCATCTTCGGGTCCCGGGTGTCCCTCATCGTGGGGTTCGCAGCCGCCTTCCTCGGCACGGTCATCGGCGGCGCCCTGGGAATAGCCGCCGGCTACCTGAGGAGCGCCACCGAGGGCGTGATCATGCTGATCATGGACGCCATCATCTCCTTTCCTTCCCTGGTGATGCTCATAGCCCTGACCACCTTCCTGGGCAAGAACCTCGTCAACATCACCGGGGCCATCGCCCTGGTGACCGTGCCGGTACTGGCCCGTCTGGCCCGGGGCAGCACCCTCAGCGTCGCCAAGCGTCCGTTCATACTGGCGGCCCGCTCGGCCGGCGCCACCAACTTTCGGGTTATGTGGCGGGAGATCGTGCCCAACGTGCTCCCGCCGCTCATCTCGCTCGGCCTGGTGATCGTGGCGGTGGCGATCGTGGCCGAGGGGGCGCTCAGCTTTCTCGGCTTCAGCATCCCCCCTCCCACGCCGACGTGGGGCAACATCATCGCCTCGGGCGAGAACGACTTGAGCACGGCACCGCAGATCGTGTTCGCCCCAGCCGCGGTCATGTTCGTGACGGTCTTCGCCTTCAGCATCGCTGGAGACCGGCTGCGGCGGATCGGTGAGCTGCAAAGCGGTGGGATCTGATGTCGACGGCCGGCGCAGAACGCGTCGGAGCCGCGGCTGGGAATGACGGCGCGCCCGGGGACCGGCTGCTGGAGATCCAAAACCTCAGGACCTACCTGAAGACCAGCCGCGGCGTGGTCCGGGCGGTCGATGGCGTGAGCCTCGAACTCAGGCCAGGGACGACGCTGGGCCTGGTGGGCGAGTCAGGTTGCGGAAAGTCGATGCTGCTCCGCTCGATCCTGGGGCTCCTGCCCCGCCGTAGCGTCGAAAGACAGGGTCGGATCCTCTTCGAGGGCCAGGACCTCCTGTCGCTCCCTCCATCCCGGCTCCGCCGCATCCTGGGCCGAGACATCGGCTATGTGGCCCAGGACCCCATGACCTCCCTCAACCCGGTGCTGAAGGTGGGCCAGCAGGTGGGCGAGACGCTGCGCTGCCACTACGGCGTCAGCCGCTCGAAGGCCCGGGCCGAGGCTCTGGAGCTGCTGCAGTCGGTGGGCATCCCCGAAGCCGAACGCCGGCTGGACCAGTACCCGCACCAACTTTCCGGCGGGATGCGCCAGCGGGTGAGCATCGCGGCCGCGCTGGCCTGCCACCCGAAGCTGCTGCTGGCCGACGAGCCCACCACGGCCCTGGACGTCACGGTCCAGGCGCAGGTCCTGGAACTGCTCAGCCGGCTCGCCCGTGAGCGTTCCATGGCCATGATCCTGGTAACCCACGACTTGGGAGTCGTGGCCGGCCGGACCGAGCAGATTGCCGTCATGTACGCCGGGCAGGTGGTCGAGCTCTCCCCCACCTCGGACCTCTTCGGGAACATACAGATGCCGTATACGGAGGCCCTGTTCAAGTCGATCCCACGACTGTCGGATGTTCCCCACCACCGCCTGGTGTCGATCCCCGGGCGTCCTCCCGACCTGCGGATGCAACCGACGGGATGCCGGTTCGCTTCCCGCTGCACCTACACCCAGCCCCAGTGCCTGACCGATGCGCCGGCCTTGACGGAGCCCGGTACCTCTGGTCATGCCTACGCCTGCTGGTTCCCCCTGGGGCTCCAGCCCGAAGACCCTCCCGCTGACTCGGCCGCCCCAACGGGTGCACCCGTTGGCCCCGCCCGGCCCGCACGCCGCCAGTGACCGACCCGATGGGCGACCTACTGGTGCAGCTGCGGCCAGAGCGGGATCCGCTGCTGCGGGTCGAGCACCTGGTCGTCGAGTTCCCGGCCGGCCGGGGCCAACGGGTGCACGCGGTGTCCGGCGTCAGCTTCGACATCCTCCGGGGCGAGACCCTGAGCCTCGTAGGCGAGACGGGCTCCGGTAAATCGACAACGGCCCTGGCCATCGCCCAGCTGCCGAAGCCGAACTCCGGCTCGGTGATCTTCGATGGGCAGGACCTGACCCAGCTGGGCCGCAAGGAGCTGCGGGCCGTCCGGCCCAGGTTCCAGCTCATCTTCCAGGACCCGATCTCCTCCCTCAACCCCCGGCGGCGGCTCACAGACTCGGTGGCCGAGCCGTTGCGCCTAGCCGGTCGAGGGGCGGAAGCGAAGCAGCTGGCCGATGCCATGCTGGAGGCGGTCGGAATGGATGCCGAGCTGGCGGCATCCCGGTGGCCGTCGGACTTCTCGGGCGGGCAGTGCCAGAGGGCATCCATTGCGCGCGCCCTCGTGCTCGACCCCGATCTCCTCATCTGCGACGAGCCCGTGTCCTCTCTCGACGTGTCCGTGCAGGCGCAGATACTGAACCTCCTTCACGACCTGCGCGAGCGCTACGGCCTGACCATCCTGTTCATTTCCCACGACCTGGCGGTAGTCAGGAACGTCAGCGACCGGATAGCCGTGATGTACCTCGGCAAGCTGTGCGAGATCGGTGAGGCTGATGCCCTGTACCGGAGACCGAGGCATCCGTACACCTGCGCTCTCATCGAGGCCATCCCGGCTCCTGACCCGACGTCCCGGCCCAAGGCTACGTCCATTTTGGGCGTCGAGCCGCCGTCTCCGATCACCCCGCCGAGCGGCTGCCGTTACCGGACGCGATGCCCGAGAGCCCAGGAGATCTGCGCCGTGGAGGAACCGACGCTCCAGAGGGTAGAAGACGACCACTACGTGGCGTGCCACTTCCCGGTAGCCGAACACGCCGCCGGCGTCGCCTGAGCAGCGCTCGATCTCCGGACCGCCAGCTCATCCACCGAGGAGAGGTTGGTCCAGACCAGGGGCGTGTGGCCCACCAGGTCGGCGGGGAAGGGGGCGGCCCTTGCTAGACGCACAGGTCAGTATATAGAGTCTCTGTGTAGAGCTTCCTGTGGTGGTTGCCCTGGGATGAACGGGGGGGGACATGAGGACCGCATTGTGCGATGAGCTCGGTATCGAGTACCCGATCTTCGCTTTCAGCCATTGCCGTGACGTGGTTGTGGCGGTGAGTAAGGCCGGGGGCTTCGGAGTGCTGGGCGGACTGAGCTTCACGCCCGAACAGCTCGAGATCGAGCTGCGTTGGATCGACGAGCATGTGGACGGCCGTCCTTACGGCCTCGACGTGGTCATGCCCGCCCGGGACCCGGGGATGGATGTGGACACCTCCAGTCGCGAGGTGATGGCGTCCAACATCGTGGACCGCATACCCGAGCAGCATGCCAAGTTCGTCGAGGACCTCATGCAACGCTTCCAGCTCCCACCCTTGGCCGAGGAGACTGGACCCCGTGGGCTCTTGGGCTGGGCTCACGACTTGGCCCGCGAGCTGGTTGAGGTGGGTCTCGGCCATCCGATCAAGCTGCTGGCCAACGCACTGGGCTCTCCGCCCAAGGACGTCATTCAGCTCGCTCACGACCACGGCGTCAAGGTGGCGGCCCTCTCCGGCAAGGTCCAGCACGCTGAGCGCCATGTCGCCAATGGAGTCGACATCGTCGTAGCCCAGGGATCGGAAGCCGGCGGCCATACCGGGGAGATTGGAACCATGGTCCTCGTGGCCGACGTCGTCGACGCAGTTAGTCCCACCCCTGTGCTGGCCGCCGGGGGCATCGGCTGCGGACGGCAGGTCGCCGCGGCTCTCTCGCTCGGTGCTCAGGGTGTCTGGATGGGGTCTTTGTGGCTCACAACTGCTGAGAGCAGCTCTTCCCCCGAGATGGTCGAGCGGATGCTGCAGGCGAGTTCCAGTGACACAGTGCGTAGTCGGTGCCTCACCGGTAAGCCCGCTCGGCTTCTGCGATCGGCCTGGACCGATGCGTGGGAGAGCGCAGAGTCCCCGGGTACTCTGCCTGCCCCACTGCAGAACGTCCTCGTCTCCGAGGCCAATGCCCGCATGAACCAGGCCAGGCGCAAGGAACTCATCTACGGGCCGGTGGGACAGGTGGTTGGACGCATGAACCAGGTCCAGTCGGTCCGCGATGTGATGTCGGGTCTGGTCGAGGAGTACATCGACACTGTCGAGCGCCTCGGGAGCGGCCTTACCTCGGCAACGGACGGAGTTGTGGCGGCGCCTCGCTAGCGAGGGGAGCGCCGGTGACCGAAATAATGCTTATCGAGCACTGCCCCGTCCATCTGGCGTCGTATAACAAGCCCATGTCGGCTGACTTCCTCGCCCACGTGCCCCGGGTTGGACCAGTCATCGACTACGACGCGCTCGACGCCCGTCTCGGTGGCGGCGACTACCTCGGAACCGGCTGATGACGACGACAGCCAGCGTAGAGAAGGACGGCGGCCCGCTACGAGGAGTGCGGGTCCTGGAAGTCGCCAGCCTGGCTCCGGGCCCCTTTGCCGGCGTCATGCTGGCTGACATGGGAGCCGATATTGTCCGGATCGACCGCCTCGAGTCGGTAGGGGCACAGTCCGGCGCATCGCTCCTAGGGCGGGGACGGCGCTCGATAGCCGCTGACCTGAAGCATCCCGATGCCGCGGAGGTGATGCTTCGGTTAGTCGAACGGGCCGACATCCTGATAGAGGGATTCCGGCCGGGTGTCATGGAGCGTCTCGGCCTGAGTCCCGACGTGTGCCTGGCCCGCAACCCCGCTCTCGTGTACGGGCGCATGACAGGGTTTGGGCAGGAGGGACCCTGGGCCCACGCCGCCGGCCATGACATCAACTACATCGCGATAGCCGGGGCGCTCGGCATGATCGGCCGCCGGGACCAACCGCCCACACCACCACTCAACCTGGTGGGCGACTTCGGCGGGGGTGGCATGCTGTTGGCCTTCGGCTTGCTCTGCGGCCTGCTCGAAGCCCGAGCCAGTGGCCGAGGTCAAGTGGTGGATGCCGCCATGGTGGACGGCAGTGCCTTGCTCATGTTGCCCTTCTTCGGGACCCGGCCTCGGGATGCCGGAGGGCTGGAGCGATCGGAGCGGGGTACCAACATGCTCGACTCCGGCGCGCCGTTCTACGACGCTTACGAGACAGCCGACGGCAAGTGGGTGTCGGTCGGAGCCATCGAGCCTCAGTTCTACGCCGAGCTCCTCCGGGGCCTGGAGCTCGACCCCGCCTCGCTGCCTCCGCAGATGGACGCCGATAGATGGCCACAGACCAAAGCTCGCTTTGCTTCTATCTTCCGTACACGAACCAGAGACCAGTGGTGCGCGGTCTTCGAGGCCACGGATGCCTGCTTTGCTCCCGTACTGGAATTGGATGAGGTTGCTCGCCACCCGCACAACGCGGCCCGCTCCCTGCTGGTCGAAGTGGCCGGCGTTCCCCAGCCGGCGCCGGCGCCGAGGTTATCGGTCTCGCCCGGCAGCATCCGACGGCCCCCTCCATCTGCGGGGGAGCACACCGACGAGGTGCTAGTCGAATGGGGGGGCTTAGAACCTTTCGAGATACAAGCGCTACGGGCAGCCGGAGCCATCGGTTGAACGCGGGCCCATCAGGAGGCTAGAGCCGGCCGGATCGCCGTGGACACCGCGCTCAGGCGTCGAGAATGGCCTCAGCGATCGAGCGCATCCCGTCCAGAGTCCCCGCACCCACCACCAGCATGGTCACACCCGCCTCACGCCACATGGCGAGGTCGTCCCGGATCTTCTCCCGCGGCCCGACCAGAGAGGTGTCGGCCACCATGGCCGAGGGGACGGCGTCGGCAGCCTGATCCCGCTTGCCTGCCAGGAACAGGTCCTGAATCTCCGCCACCTCCTTCTCGTATCCCATCCGGACATAGACGTTCTTGTGGAAGTTCATCTCCCGGGCCCCCATCCCCCCGATGTAGAAGGCCGTCCGGGGCTTCATGGCATCGAGAGCAGCATCGGGATCGTCGGTGACGACCACGTTGCAGCTGGCGGCAATCTCGAATCGGTCACGGGTCGTGTGGGCACCAACCCGGGAGAATCCCTCGTCCAGCCAGGCGTTGTACATGTCCGCGACCCGCGGCGAGTAGTAGATGGGTAGCCACCCGTCCGCGATCTCGGCCGTGAGCGCCACGTTCTTCGGGCCTTCGCTGCCAAGCCAGATCGGAAGCTCGGCCCGAAGCGGGTGGGTGATGGGTCGGAGCGACTTGCCTAGGTTTAGTGCGTTGGTGCCCTCATAGGGCAGTGGATAATGTGGCCCCGCACTCGTCACCGGGGCCTTCCGTCGCAGAACCTGCCGCACGATGTCGACGTACTCCCGGGTGCGGGCCAACGGCTTCCCGAATGGTTGGCCGTACCAGCCCTCGACCACCTGGGGACCGGACAGTCCGAGGCCGAGGACGTGCCGCCCGCCCGACAGGTGGTCCATGGTGAGCGAGTGCATCGCCGTGGAGGTCGGGGTACGCGCTGACATCTGAACTACCGCCGTTCCTAGCCGTATCCGGCTGGTAGACGCTCCCCACCAGGCCAATGGCGTGAAAGCGTCGGAGCCCCAAGATTCGGCGGTCAAAACGGTGTCGAAGCCCAGGCGTTCGGCCTCGAGAATGCGCTCTCTGGCGTCAGGGGGCGGCGCGGCTTGCCAGTATCCAAGTCAGTGCCAGTTTCACCGGGATGTCCCCCCTGTAGCGCGATTGCTCTCGACCCTGGGCTCCCTAGCCACCGGCGCCTTCTCCTCCGGACCATCGCTTGTTGGTCACCGAGATTCCTCGAGAATCCCGTCGGCCATGAGCTGGGTCACCTCGCTGGGACTCATCCCCAATAGCTCCTCTGAGATCTCCCGGCTATGCTCGCCGAGCCGAGGAGCCTTACTGACGATCGGCTCGGGCAGGCCCGTACCCCGGAAGGCCGGTCCCTCCAAGGTGATCGTCCCCAGCTCCGGCTGATCAACGCTTCGTAGGTAAGTGCGATGGAGCAGTTGGGGATCATGCGCAGTATCGGTCGGGTACTGCATCATCCCAGCAGGGACACGATGGGACTGCAGAAGCTCCATAACCTGCCGGGGAGTCCGCTGGCGCGTCCACTTGGTCAACTGAGCGTCGATTTCGGACTGGGCCGCCATCCGCCCGGCGGTACTTGTGTAGGAGGGGTCCGCCGCCCACGCTGGTGCGCCCAGGGCGAGACGGAGGCCATTCCATTCGTCATCCGAGCGAACCGTCACCACACACCACTGCTCCTCCCCCGAGCACTGGTAGACGCCCCATGGTGCGCCTCGGAGGCTTCGGTTCCCGAGAGGCTTGACACTTCCTGGTGCCAGCGCCTCGGCCAGGAAGAGATCGGCCAGGAGACCGACAGTGGTCTCGACCTGGGGCACCTCCACATGCGCGCCCCGTCCGGATCGCTCCCGCCCTATGAGGGCTGCTAGGGCGCCGAAGGCACCAACCCGGCCGACCAGATGGTCAGGGTAGATGGCCCCCGAGCCGGCCGGCGCCGGCGAATCGTCGTAGTTCCAGAGGTAGGTGAGCCCCCCCACCGGTCGAGTCGATGGGCCGTAGCCGATCCAACCCGACCACGGACCATCCGGGCCCATGAGTTGGCTGCTCATCATGACGATGCGCGGGTTTATCTCGCGTACCGTCTCGTAGCCGGCACCCAGTCGCTGCATCACCCCGGTGGCACTGTTCTCGACGATAACGTCGGCGGTCCGGACCAGGTCGTGCAGGATCTGCTTACCGCGCTCCAGGGAGAGATTGACGCCGAAGCCGCGCTTGCTCCGGCTGGACGAGGCGAATGAGGCATTCATCAACGTGCCCTGGATCGTCCGCATGAAATCGGGGTACGTTTTACTCTCGATCTTGATGACATCGGCGCCGTACTCGGCCAAGAGCCGCCCGGTCTCCACTCCGACGCCGCCGATCCCGAAGTCGAGCACCCGAAGACCCGCCAAGGGCTGGGGGGCCGGCTCCGCTGTTGAGGACTCATTCACGCCAGGATGGGAGGACTCGGCCTTCAGGGCCGACTCAACCAGCCACCTGTGGTTCTCCTCCCCGGGCCCCGGGGCTCGGAACCGGTAACCCTGACGTTGTCCATCGATCTCAATCAGGCTCTGCGCGACCGGGCCAGTGACCCCAGGACAGACCTCTACGCTTCGGAATGTGCCTCGAGCCTGGAAGTGCTCGCTGGCCAGAACCTCACCGGGAGTAAGTACGGGGGTGAGCGCGAGGCCCCGCCCCTGTGCTTCACGGGCGAGGGCCTCCTTGTCCCACCCGCTGAACAACTCCACGATCATCGGCCCGAGAACGTCATTGATCGTCGAGCGCAGTCTGGGCTGGTCCCATTTCGGATCCATAAGCCACTCGGGGTCCCCGAGCCAGGACCGCAGGGCATGCCACTGCCGGGGGCTCAGGATGATCAGCCGCACATACCCGTCCCGGCACGGGTAGATCGGATAGGCGGCTCCCGATCCCGCCCGGATTGTCAGATATGAGTCGAACCCGGCCAGGCTGGCGTTGGGCATAGACCAGTCCGAGTTGTTATGGGCACTCTCCATGACGGAGACATCGACGTGCTGTCCAGACCCGGTCCGGAGCCGCTGCCAGTAGGCAACCAGCGTGGCGAAGGCCGCCGTTACACCGGCTATGTCATAGGCCATGGCCCCGGGGGGAAGCAGCGGCGGATGGGGGAGCGGCAGCCCGGAGCGAAAGAGCATGCCACCCAGAGCGACCAAGGTGGGGTCGCTGCCGACGTAGTCCCGATAGGGACCGGTCTGGCCGAAGTCGGTGACGGAGGTAATCACGAGCTGCGGATACCTCTCCAACAGTTCCGCCGGAGCCAGACCGAGCCTAGCGAGGGCTCCCGGCTCGAAGCTCTCCAACATCACGTCGGCATCGTCCAACAGTTCCAGAAACGCCGACCGACCGAGCGGCTCGGCAAGGTCCAAGGTGGCGCCGCGCTTATTGAAGTTCCGGACCGCGAAGTAAAGGCTCGCACCGGTGTGCGGGTCGAACGGAGGTAGGCGGCGAGAACTTGCCCCACCGGGTGGCTCCACCCGGATGACATCAGCTCCGAGGTCCGCCAGTAGCCGCCCGCAGAGCTCTCCCCTTTCCTCAGCCAGATCGACGACGCGCATTCCCTCGAGCGCCCGGCCCGTCAGCGGCCGCCCCTCTTCGACGGGATCACTCGCGCCCACGGGGGTTTTGCCCGGCTTGGAACGTACCGACACGTCAGAGCCCCCGGTCAACGCCCGGTTGGGGCTTGCCTATGCCCGCACGCCGCTCGACCTCAGCGGACCCGTCCAGCTCAACGGCCGTGGGCGACGCAAGGGGCTCCGACAACGCTCCCTCAACATCTACTGACAAAGACGCCGCCCCCTTCTCACATCCACACAGCGCCCTGCCGCAGACGTTCCTGCGGCGGGTCCGGGCCTCTCTATACGTTAGTAGACGGGTGCAATATTGACAATGCGCACCGTCTAGCGAGACCTCAGGCGGGGGCCCAGTCCAGCAGCGGCCCGTTCATACCTGTTCGCAACGACCTAGGCCCAGCCCACCATGCGGTCGGACCGACCGTCAGCCGGCGGTTCCCGCAGGCACCTGCTCGGGGAGCGCGGCATCGTCCGGCGCCTCAGGACGGGGGGACTGCCCCGGTGGAGCGGGGGCCGCTCTGTCTCTGTAGCGGTAGGCACGGAGCCGGTCTATGACAGAGCCGAGCTGGCCTATGAATCCGTCCGGATTCCGGCTCAGTGCCACTACGCCCAGCCCCACGCCCAGGAAGGTCAGCTGACCGAGATGGGGCAGGTAGCGGGACTGGATGAAGGGGAATACGGCGTAGGTGAGGCCAGCCCACAGTGCGCCCGTCACCGCTCCGGCCCCGCCCAGGGTGACCAGCAGCAGCATGATGAGGCTGTTGAGCATGGCGAACTCGCCACCCTCGGCAGTGCCCTGCAGGGCGCCATACAGAGCCCCGCCAAGCCCCGCCAGGCCGGCGGCAGCCCCGAAGGTGACAAGGCGTACCCCCGTCAGGCGGAGCCCGAGAGTCGTACAGGCGTCCGGGCTGTCGTTCACGGCGGCCAGCAACCGACCGAAAGGACCTCTTCGTACGGCCAGCACTCCGACCGCAGCTATGGAAAAGGCGGCGGCCAAGAAGATGAAATAGCCCCGCAGTCCGGCGGGGAGGCCCGGAACATGGAACTGGTGGACGATCACAACCCCACCCATCCCGAAGTACTGCACGAAGAACAGCGTGTCCATGGCGTAGGCGAAGGCCAGGGTGGCAAGGGCCAGGTACAGGCCGCGCAGGCGAAGCACCGGGATGGCCACGACCACGCCCACCGCAGCACCCAGCCCCGCCGCTGTCACCAACCCCAGGAGCGTCGAGACGTGGCCGAACTTGCTCATGGCGTAGGCGCCGAGCCCGGCGAAGGTGACCTGACAGAGCGACACCTGCCCGCCGTAGCCGGTCAAAAGGACAAGCGACAGCATGATGAAGCCGAGTACGAGGCCCTCGCCTCCGGTGATCAGGTTGGCCTGCGAAAGAGCACCGCTGAGCACCCAGGCGATCACCATGAAGAATGCCGCCGTCACGAGCGAGGTGCGCAGGCTCGGGGGCGAGCGCCGAGCGGTCCGCAACACCGTCGCCTGCTGCAGCCGGCGCTCGGGCAGGGCGACGACGACGGCGAAGAGCAGCAGGATCGGGATCACCGGATGCAGGGGGGTAAGCAGGCTGGGAGGCATGTAGCCGACCGCCAAGGCGTCGATGATGCCGAGCGCCAGTCCGCCGGCCACCGTCAGTGGGATGTTCCGGAGCCGTCCCAGCACTGCGGCGGCGTAGCCACTCACCACAATCATGGTCAGGTTGTATTCGTTCAGGAACTCGAGGGGCGCTATCAGGATCCCAGCCAGCGCCGCCATCCAGGCCCCCATGGCCCAGCTGATCATGGACACCCGGGCAGGGCTGGTGCCCAGGATCGAGGCGAGCTCAGCGTTGTCGACCACGCCGCGCATGCGGATGCCCAGACGGGTGCGGCGGAAGAACAGCCTCAGGCCCACCGCAAGTCCGATGGCCACCACGACGATGGTGAGGTCGTGATCGGAAATTGCCGTGCCGAACAGCCGCACGGAATGGCCCGCGAAGAACTCCGGGATCCTGCGGTCCTCCGTCGGTGGCCAGATCGTGGCGGACAAACCGAGGAGGAAGACGAGCAGACCGAGCGTCACCACCACCGACAGGCCCAGGGAGGCGTGCCGGATCCGCCGGATGACGACGAACTCCAAGAGGGCGCCGATGAGGGGGGCGACGATGAAGAGAGCCACGAACAAGGCCACAAGCGTGGGCCAGTGGTAGCCGACTAGCAACTGCCAGTAGACGAAGGCCGCGACCATGCCCACGGCGCCATGGGCGAAGTTGAAGATTCCGGACGTCGTGTAGGTCAGGACCAGGCCCGACGACGTGATCGCGTATATGCAACCGGTGGCAAGTCCGGCGACGAGATACCCGAGAAGCTGGCTCATGGTCGGTGTGCCTCCTACGGGGCGTTGGCTGGCTAGCTAGGGGGGGTCCAGAAGCCGCCGCAGAGGAACCCGGCTGGTGGGTCGGCGCGGACAAAGGCTCCGTTGTGCACCTTGATCATGACGTAGCAGTGGGTGGCGATCTTGTCCGCAGGGTCGGCGTTCGGTATGAGTCCGTCCGCGTTGAAGCTCTTGATCTGCTTGAGGGCGGCCAGAAGCGCCTTGCGGCTCACTTTGGGGCCGGCGGCCCTCAGGGCCTGGACGAACAGCATGGCGCTGACCCAACCCCCGAAGGAGAAGCTGTCGGATGAGTAGTTCGGGTAGTCGCGATGCATCCAAGCCAGGTAGGTCTGGATCTCGGGAACCGCGGCGGCGTCCTCGCCGTTGAACATGACGTTCTGGTTGTAGATGTAGTCCCCCTCCACCGCGCTGGCCCCGGCTTCGCTGATGTAGGAAGAGTCGTAGCAGTCGGACCCCGCCAGATAGGCCTGGGGATGCCAGTTCTGCTGCTGCATCTCAGCGGCCAGGTTGGCGGCATCAGCGGTGACCGTGATTAGGAAGATGACCATCTGAACTCCGTCGGCCCGCATGCGGATCACGTCGGAGGTGAAGTCGTTCTGGACGGGGTTGAAGTCATCCTCGTAGATGATCTTGTAGCCGAGGGAGGCCATGGCCCCCTTTTCCCAGGTATTGATGGAGTTGGTGGCCTGGGAGACCCCGGCCAGGAGCCCGACTTTGGTGATGGCGGCGGGGTAGTGCTGCTTCAACCACAGAAAGGGACCGGTGATGGACCCCGCGTGGAACGCGTTGTACGAGAAGTTGTTCGGGAGCTGGCTGGCTTGCGCCGTGGTGGCGGTATGCACGTCGGACACGTCGGGGTGGCTGGCCAGCACCTGAGCCCCACAGTTGTCGAAGAGGGACCCGGAGCCCACCAGGGCGAAGGCGCTACCCACGGCCGAGGACGTCTCCGCCTCGTTCTGGCTGCAACTGAACTGGTCGTCGACCGATTTTTGGACCAGTTGGCGCCCGTAGACGCCCCCCTGGCTGTTGATGTAGTCGTAGTACGCCTGTACGCCGTAGGGGGCACCCTGGAACAATCCGGGCACGGGCCCGCTCAGGTCAGAAATGTTCTCGGTCAGGATCTGGGTACCGGTGACGCCCACGTCCGTGGAGCCACCGTTGCCTCCGGCTGGCACCGGTGATGCGGCGCCCCCGGAGGAGGCACCCGCCGCAGCGGCGCTGGCCCCCGAGAACTGGGCGGTAGACGAGTTGGCGACCGAAGCGCCGGAGGCCTGGCCGGCCGATCCTGGTCCCGACGCGTTGCCCACCACTCCGGTCGAGCCGCCGGCTACCGGCCCGGAGGCGACACCGACACCGCTCAAGCCGGACGTGCCGGCGCCGAAGCTGGCGGCTCGGACCTGCCCTGCGCCCACCCGGGCCCCGCACGCCGACACCAGCAGGCCCAAAGCGCAGACTAGCGCCAGCAGGCTCCGGCTCCAAAGTAGGCGACCGCCTGAGCACATGAAACCAACACCATCCACGCCGACCCCACCCCCATGACGACTCCGGAGTCCCGCCACCCCTTGACGGGACAACCCCTCGATCTCGGTTAACCATATCCGGGTTGCGCCGGTTCCGCTAGATCGCCTATCTTGTCGCTAGACGGTAGTCGCGTTGGGGGGGGAGAAGATGGTTCGCCAGGCGCCGATGGCTCAGCAGGCTACGGTCCCCACCGATTCGCCTGTTGTCGGCGGGCCCGAGTCTACGCTCGACGGTCGCGCCGTCGCCGAAGCGACTGAGCGTGACGCGAACGGCGGGCCACCCGCCTTGCAGCTTCACAACATCCGGGCTGGCTACGGGAACATCGAGGTCCTACACGGGGTGAGTCTCGTGGTGCCAGCGGCCACGGTGGTGGCGCTCCTTGGTCCCAACGGGGCGGGAAAATCGACGACGTTGAAGGTGGCCGCCGGTCTCGTAGCCCCAACCGGCGGTTGTGTTCACATGGCGGGAAGCCATGTCAACAACTCCAGTCCCGAGGCGCGCGCCCGGGCTGGTCTGGCCAGCGTGCCCGAAGGCCGGGGCATATTCCCCAACCTTTCGGTGAGAGAGAACCTGGCCATGGTGCAATTGCGGCGGCGGGTGGAGATCGATGAGCTCGAGGCCGATGTCTACAAGTGGTTCCCGGTGTTGGGCCAGCGCCGCAGCCAGCTGGCGGGTACCCTCTCGGGCGGGGAGCAGCAGATGCTCTCTCTGGCGCGCGCCATGGCCACTAGCCCCGGGCTCCTTCTCCTCGACGAGATCTCGATGGGCCTGGCGCCCCTGATCGTGGGCCAGCTGTACGAGTTGGTCGGTGAAGCCGCCCGAGGGGGTACCGCCATCTTGCTGGTAGAGCAGTTTGCCCGCGCTGCGTTGCGGGTTGCCGACTATGTGGCCGTCATGGTCCAGGGCCGGATCACCCTCCTCGGGGAACCGGCTGAGGTGGGCGACCGCTTGGCCCAGGCCTATCTCGGCACCGCGGCATGAGCTGGCGGTGGCCCCTTGCGGGTGTTGGCGCTGTCTTTGTGGCCGCGGGCGGAACGTGGATCCTCCCCGCCGCGGCCAGCACCCCGGCCACTACCCAGCTGGGAGGCTACGGCTCGTCAGCGCAGGCGTTGGGGTTCCAAGTCGCCCAGGATGACCCCTCCGCCCTCGTCCATCCCCAAGCAGAGCTCGACGCCGGGAACGCCACCAGCACCCTGAACACCGGGCCCGACGGCTATGCCCTCTCCACCGTCGCCTGGCCCGGCCCACTGGTAGGGAATCTAGGGACGACTCTGATCGTGGCCGGGGGGGCTCCCTCGTCGGCGAGCGCCGCCGACGATCCGGTTCGGGCCGAGGCGCGCACCGGATCGGGTTCGCCCACGGCGCAGAACAACTCGGTTCCAGGGGCCACCATGCTGGCCAAGGCGACCGGCAGCGAGGTCAGCGCCACCACCTCCTTGGCCGGAGCCGCCGTGCCCGGGGCGGTGAGCGCCGGCAAGGTGGCCACGACCAGTGACACCAAACTCGTGACCACGACGGTCTCGGGGACCGCGTCCTCGACTCTGTCGGACATCGCCATCGACGGCGGTCTCATCAAGATCGCCTCGTTTACATCCACTGCCGACGCCAGCGCCAACGGGGCGACCAGCACCGGGCGAGCCGGCGCCTCCAGCTCGGTGAGTGGTGCCACCGTGGCCGGGGTGCCCGTGACCATCGACCAGTCAGGGGTGCATGCCGCGGGTAGCGGAGCTCGGACCACGGCAGGAAACGCCGCCGTCAACCAGGCGCTTGCCGGGGCGGGCATGAGTGTGTTCGTGGCAGGACCACGCAAGACGGTGACAGGAGCGACCGCCAGCGAGCAGGCCGGTTCAGTGGTGTTCGTCTGGAAGCCCCCCCAGGATCCGTCCTCCGACTCGTTCACCGTCGCCCTAGGTGGTGCCTCGGTGTCCGTCCAGGCCACGGGGGGCTCTGGCGCGGCACTGCTGGCGGTCGCGCCCCCCGGCGTGTTCGGCGGACAGGCACCCGCGATACCGCTGGCAACCGCGCCCACCTCTTATGACGCCCTCGGCGCCACCGCGGCGTTGGTCCAGTCGGCCCCGGCGCTCGATCTGACACTGGGACCGGCGGCGCGGGGAACCGGCCCCACCGAGGGTGCTGTATTCCAGCCCGCCGGGGTGCTGGCATCATTGCCCCTCGGTCTGTCCAGTCGCCCGGCATGGTGGACCGCGCTCTGCCTCATTGGGGCGCTCTTGGCCGCCATGGGTCTGCGCCGGCTCCCAGCGCTGGTGACGGGTGCGGGCGAAACCTGCGAGCTCAACCGGAGCCTGTCACGATGACTACCTCGACGTCCTCGAGGGACCCTGCATTCGGCGAGAACGCCGTCTCCCCCCCGAACGGAAGCGGTCCTCTTCCCATGACGTCGGGATTCAGCGCTTTCGCATCGGCTACCTCACGCCTGGAGAGAGGAGCCGGCCTCCGCGACCCCGGCCGCTGGCTGCTCGCGGCGGGACCGGCTCTGTTGGCCTTGGGAGTCGCCCTCATCGTCCTCGGGTGGGCAGGCGCGGCGTACACCACCGATTACTTCTCCCAGGTGCCCTATCTCATCTCCGGCGGGATCTTGGGACTGGCCCTCGTGATATGCGGCGGACTCTGCTACATGATTCATTTCATTCTGCTTGCCCAGCGCCACTCCCAGGATGCCAATACCCAAGTCCTCGGCGCTCTCGACCGCCTGGACCAAAGCCTGGACCGCGCCGCTACCCTGCTGGCATCTTCCGGCGCCGTGCGGACCGGCAAGGCCAGTTCTCCCGATTTGGTCATGACCGCCAGCGGGGAGATGATCCACAGATTGGACTGCCCGGTGGTGACTGGACGCTCCTCGTCTGGACTGCGCCCGGTGACGCGCATCGGACCGGCCGCTTCCTTATGCCGAATATGCCACCCCACGGTCCCATCGGCGGGGAGGAAGTAGCTATGCGGTCCTGCTGCTCGAGCCGGAGAGACTTCCACTGATCTAAAGGAGGAATGGAATGAGCCTGTTCCCGAGCACGCTCGACGAGATCGACTTTTGGGACCTGGAGATGTTCACCGAGGGAGACCCCCATCAGGCCTGGAGCATCCTCCGGGACCAAGCGCCCGTGTACTGGCATGAGCGGGAGGGAGGGGAACCGTTCTGGGCGGTGACGCGCTACGAGGACGGACGCGCCGTGCAGGGGGACCCGATCGTGTTCAGCTCTGAGAATCCAGGAATCCGGCTTCGCTCGGCTGACATGATCAATGCATACGCGGGGGGAATGGGCCGCTCGATGATCGGGACCGATCCGCCGGCGCATCAACCCCGCCGTCGTGTGATCAGCCACAATTTCACGCCCCGCAGCGTCGCCGACTGGGAGGCGGAAGTACGCCGGATCGCCCAGCAGTGCCTGGCGAGCGCGGCGGAGCTCGGAGAGTTCGACTTCGTGACCGAGGTGGCGCACAAGGTCCCTGCGGCGGTAGCCCTGCTGCTCATCGGGGTCCCGGAGTCGGACTGGGCTTACATGACTGAGCTGGAGCATATGCAGATCACCTCCGATGATTCAGAATTCCAAAAGGGGCGTTCTCGGGCAGAGACTGCTCGCCAGGCCCAGATAGAGATCCACACCTACTTCTCACAGTTGGTCCGTGAACGGATGAAGAAGCCCGGAGACGACCTGCTCAGCCAGCTCCTGGCTGGCACCGCCGACGGGGAGCCCATCCCCTTCGAGGATGTGGTGGCCGAGGCGGGCCTCCTGCTGGCCGGTGGCCTCGATACCACCCGCGCCGCCGCCTCCGCCGGGGGAATGCTGCCGCTCCTCGAGCACCCTGGTCAGATGCGCCGGCTGCGCGAGGACCCGTCGTTGCTGGGCCCTGCGGTCGAGGAGTTCGTGCGCTGGGCCAGTCCCATTGTGCACGATGCTCGCACCGTGACACGAGATGTCGAATTCCGGGGTCATCGCTTCGAGACCGGCCAGCGGGTGGCCGTCTGGATGCCGTCGTGCAATCGTGATGCCAGCCAGTTCCACGATCCATTCGCCTTCGACTCGGCGCGCTCGCCCAATCGACACCTCGGCTTCGCTCATGGGGAGCATTTCTGCCTTGGAGCGCACCTGGCCCGCCTGACCCTACGTGTCGAGTTTGATGAGTTGCTCAGAACCTTCACTGACATCGAACTTGTCGGCCAGCCCGAGAGGGTACGCTCGAATTTCGTTGGTGGGCTCAAGCGTCTCCCCGTCCGAGCCAAGGCAGCCTGAGGCCGGAGGCCAAGGCGAAAGGAGGAAGCGATGAGAGGTGCTGTCCTACGCGGGGTAAGCGAGTTGCTCGAGGTGCGAGACGACCTGCAAGTGGTACCTCCGGGTCCTGGTGAGGTAAAGCTGCGGGTCCATGCCAGTGGTGTCTGCCACTCCGACGTCTCGGCTCAGAACGGCACCATTCCGGTGCAGATGCCCATCGTGCTCGGCCACGAAGGGGCCGGGGTGGTGACCGAGGTAGGCAAGGGTGTCACGACCCTCGGAGAGGGCGACCACGTCATCATCGCCTGGGTGACGCCGTGTGGCCACTGCACGTTCTGTCTGACGGGCCAGGCCAATCTCTGTACCGGGGGCACGAATCCGAGCCCTCGGTTCAGCCTGGCGGGAGACCCCGTCTATGGCTTCGCCGGAACCGGCACATTCGCGGAGGAACTGGTCGTGCCTGCCGAGGCGGCCATTCGTATCGCGGACGACATTCCGCTTGACTTGGCTTCTCTCATCGGCTGCGGAGTGATGACTGGGGTCGGCGCCGCCCTCAATACGGCCAAGGTCCGCCCCGGCAGCTCGGTGATCGTATTCGGGTGCGGAGGAGTCGGGGTCAGCATCATCCAGGGAGCCCGGATCGCGGGAGCCGCCGAGATCGTGGCGGTGGACCGGGTGGCGAACAAGCTAGAGGCCGCCCGGCGTTTCGGCGCCACCCATGCCGTCGGAGCCGACCAACTGGCCGACGTCAAGATGGAGGTCACCAGTGGCGTCGGTTTCGACTACGCATTCGAGGCCATCGGCTCGCCCCAGACGATCCGGGCGGCCTATGACGCCGCCCGTCGGGGGGGTATGGCGGTGATCGTTGGCGTAGGTCGGACTACCGAGCAAGTTCAGTTCTCCGCCTTCGAGCTGTTCCATGGTGAGAAGGACCTCAAGGGATCGCTCTACGGATCGGGAGATGTACGGACCGACTTCGATCGGCTGATACGTCTTTGGCGTTCCGGCCGCCTCGATCTGGAGGGCATGATCAGCCGCCGCATCGGCCTGTCCGACGTCAACGAGGCTTTCGAAGCCATCCAGCGAGGGGAAGCGATCCGCTCGGTAATCGAGTTTTCCCGGGCCTGAGGCGACACCCGACCGCTCTCGGGGACTTGGTCAGGCGTGGGTAACAAACAGTGGCCCTTTCGTCCCACTCTTCCGCCTCTCCGGCCTCAACTGCACCACGTTCCGCCAAAGTCGCTAGGCGTGGAATCCGGCTTTGTCTTGTTGCACTACACCGCGCCTAACTGATATACACAGCGTATTCTTTCGGGGAGGGAGAGGGCGTGGAGGGAGCGGCTCGGTTTCTACCCGGCAGGTCCGCGACCCAGTCTCACCTCCCATGCGACCGGGGGGCCGGTCTCATTATCGACGCTCGTCCCTATGAAATGAGTTTCCTTACAGCCGAAGGACAGACGGCATGAAGGTGCCCCTCACAGTTGCGGACTTTCTCTTCCGTGGCGCCGCGCTCTATCCCGATCGCCTGGCCGTGGTCGACGAGCCCGACACGCCCGGTAGCCTCGGGAGTCTCAGCTACAGGGACCTCGACGCTCGAGCCCGGGGGTTGGCCCTGGTGCTGGACTCGCTCGGGATCGAAGCAGGAGGTCGTGTCGCCATTGTCAGCCCGAATGCCACCCGCTTCCAGATTGCCTACTTCGGGGTAAGCGGATGGGGACGGACGCTGGTGCCGATCAATTACCGCCTCAACGCCGCGGAGATCGGCTATATCGTCGAGCACGCCAAGGCGTCGGTCCTGCTGATCGATCCCGCCTCGGACGAGGAACTCGCTGACGTAAAGGTCGAGCACCGATTCGTCCTCGATGGCGTCCAGGACGCCGAGCTGTTCAATCCGGCGCCTGAGGGCGCCATGCCGCGAGAGTGGGTGACCGACGAGGACAGCACGGCATCCATCAACTACACGAGCGGAACAACGGCACGGCCGAAGGGCGTCCAGCTGACCCACCGGAACATCTGGCTTAACGCCGCCATCTTCGGCTGGCAGGTCGGCGTGTCGGACCGGGACGTCTTCATGCACACGCTGCCGATGTTCCATTGCAACGGCTGGGGAATGCCGTATGCCGTTACAGGAATGGGAGTGCCACAGGTCATCGTGCGGAAGATCGTCGGAGAGGACATCCTTCAGCGTATCGAGACGCATGGAGTGACGCTGCTCTGCGGTGCCCCGGCCGTCCTGGCGGCCATCCTCGAAGCGGCGACCGCCAGGCGCGAGCGCGGTCTGTCCACCCCGGGCCGGGACTGTGTCCGCATGGTGGTGGCGGGTGCGCCGCCCCCGTCCAAGACGATAGAGCGACTCGAGACGGATCTGGGCTGGGAGTTCATACAGCTCTACGGGCTCACCGAGACGACGCCCCTCCTAACTCTCAACCGGACACGGGCAGAGTGGGACGGGCTCGAGCCGAGCCGCCGGGCTCGTCTGCTCTCGAGAGCCGGACCTCCGGCCCTCGGCATCCGGGTCCAAGTGGCCGAGGATGGAGAGATACTGGCCCGAGGCAATCACGTCTTCGCCGGGTACCTAGACCAGCCGGACGAGACCGCCAAGGCTCTGGCCGACGGATGGTTTCACACGGGTGATCAGGGCTACATCGAGGACGGCACCTACGTGGTGATCGCCGACAGAAAGAAAGACGTGATCATCACCGGAGGCGAAAACGTCTCATCGGTCGAGGTCGAGGACTGCCTCTATCAGCATCCCGCCGTGAGCGAGGCGGCCGTCATCGGGGTACCGGACGAGCACTGGGGCGAGACGGTAAAGGCCCTGGTGGTCCTGGCGAACGGCAGCGAGGCGACGGAGGGCGAGCTCATTTCGTTCTGCCGCGAGCGCCTCGCCCACTTCAAGTGCCCCACCTCTGTCGACTTCCGGGCTGCCCTCGCACGCACGGCCACCGGCAAACTCCAGAAGTTCAAGCTTCGCGAACCTTTCTGGCAGGGATCCGAACGAAGGGTCAACTGATGCGTCGCCATCCGGGGTCATCTTGCGAGACAGTTTGCCTAGTTGCTAGACCAAGTCTGTTTCGGGGAGGCCGGCCTCCGGTTGGCGTCCCTATGTTCAGGGAGCTATAGAGGTGAATAATGCCGTTAGATCCTGAGGTGGACGCACTACTTGCCCAGATGGCGGAGGCCCGGACTAGGCGGCTGTGGGAGTCATCCGTCGACGAAGCCCGGGCCGCGGTCGACTTGGCACCCCGGCGTCCGGGACGCCCCATGGCAGAGGTCACCGACTTGCAGGTAGCCGGCGGAGACGGCCGCATCCCGGCGCGACTCTACCGCCCGGCCCAAGAGCCCATCCTGCCCGGCCTGGTCTACTTCCACGGTGGCGGCTGGGTGCTGTGCGGACTCGACTCGCACGACGGCACGTGCCGAGCGATCGCCGACCAGGCCGGCTGCGTGGTGCTCTCGGTCGACTACCGCCTGGCCCCGGAACACCACTTCCCTGCCGCCGTGGAGGACGCAGTGGCCTCAGCCAGCTGGTTCGCGGAGCACGCCAAGGATCTCGGTGTAGATCCGCAGCGGATCGCGGTTGGAGGGGACAGCGCCGGCGCCAACCTGGCCGCCGTGGTGGCCCTCCGGGCGCGGAATGAGGGTCGGCGTCCGTTCCTGCAGCAGCTCCTCATCTACCCGGTTACGGATTACGACTTCGAGCGGCCGTCCATGCTGGACCCTGGAGACGACCGGGTCCTCACCGCGGAGGACATGCGATGGTTCTGGAGCCACTATCTGGACGACCCACTGGCGGGGCACCACGTGGACGCGTCGCCGCTGCGCGCCGACCTATCCGGCCTACCACCCACGATCGTGGTCACTGCTGAATACGATCCTCTGCGGGACGACGGTTCGGCGTACGCGGCCCGGCTGGCCGAGTACGGCGTCCCGGTGGAGCATCTCACCGCTGACGGCATGCCCCACGGATTCATCGGCATGGCCGACATCGTCCGGTCGGCCGGAGATCATCTCGAACGCTTCGCGGACCTGCTCGCAGCCGGTTTCCGCACCCCCCTATCCACCATTACCCATGACGGAGGTGCCTGACGTGCCCGATGCCATCGTCGAACGTGACGGCCATGTGATGACGATCACCATGAATCGTCCTAAGCGCTTCAACGCGCTTTCGGGCGCCATGCTCATCCGGATGTACGACGCCATGGTCGAGGCTTCGAATGACCCGGAGATCCGAGCGATAATCCTCACCGGCGCTGGTGGGAACTTCTGCTCGGGGGCCGACCTGCGGGCCATGAGCGGCGACGCCGAGGACACCGACGGCGAGATCGACGTCGAGGCCAGGAATGCAGCCGAGCCGGGACTCGGGATGAAGGCGCTGCTGCGGGACTGGAGGCCGACCAAGCCGGTCATCGCCGCGGTCGAGGGCGTCGCTATTGCTGGAGGCACCGAGATTCTCCAGGGCACGGACATCCGGGTAGGCGCCCAGGGCGCCCGATTCGGGGTAAGCGAGGCCCGCTGGTCGCTGTACCCGATGGCCGGCTCGGCCGTCCGCCTACGCCGGCAGATCCCTTACACAGTGGCGGCCGACATCCTTCTTACGGCCAAGCACGTAACGGCCGAGGAGGCGTACCGCATCGGCCTGATCGCCTATCTGGTACCCGACGGCCAGGCACTGGCCAAAGCCCGCGAAGTAGCCGAAGTCATCGCTGGCAACGGCCCGCTGGCCGTGGCTGCGATCCTCAAGACTCTCCACGAGACCGACGGCATGACCGAGAAGGAGGCGCTGGCCTACGAACTCGAATACGGCCGGGCGGTCTTCAGCTCGAACGATGCCAAGGAGGGCCCGCTGGCATTCAGCGAGAAACGGCGCCCGGTGTTCACCGGCTCGTGAGTCTTTCCTCTCCCCGAGAGTTCCGCTCAGCAAGCGATAGGAGTCACCCATGAAGGCAGCCGTCCTCCACCACAGCCCCGGTGAGCTGTCGATCGAAGACGTATCGCTGGACAAGCCGGGCCCCAGGGAAGTCCTCGTACGCGTGGCCGCGACCGGACTGTGCCACAGCGACCTCCACTACCTGGAGCGGGCCTACGAGCTGAAGGGCCCGATGATCCTCGGTCACGAAGGAGCCGGAAGGGTGGAGGCGGTGGGATCCGATGTCACCTATGTCAGGCCCGGTGACCACGTCATCGCGTACCTCGCCGGATTCTGCGGGTCCTGCGAGTGGTGCCTGGCTGGTCGCATGACCCTCTGCCCTCGCGTCGGACTGAGCCGCGGCAACGACGAGGCACCGAGAATCCGGCTGTCGGACGGCCGCCCCTGCCTCCAGTTTGCCGGCCTGTCGACCTTCGCCGAGGAGATGCTCATCCACGAGAACACAGTCGTCAAGATCGATCCGGACATCCCACTCGATCGGGCGGCCCTGGTCGGCTGCGCCGTGCCGACCGGGGTCGGGGCGGTGATCCGGACGGCCAAGGTCACACCGGGCGCCACTGTCGCGGTGATCGGATGCGGAGGCGTCGGGCTCAACTGCATCCAGGGAGCGGTCATCGCCGGCGCCCGGCGCATCGTGGCCATCGACATCAACGACGGCAAGTTGGCTACGGCCAGGGACTTCGGGGCGACGGACACGATCAACAATTCAGACGGCACCGCGCTCGAGCAGCTGGACGCCTGTCTGCCCGGGGAAGGCGGGGTCGACTACTCGTTCGAGGCGCTCGGGAGTGCCCAGACCTACGAGCTGGCTTTCTCGATCCTTCGCCCGGGAGGCACGGCCACCGTGATCGGGGTGGCTTCGGGGACCTTCACGCTTCCCACGGGTCCCTTCCTTGCCGAGCGACGCATCCAGGGCTGCATCATGGGCTCGGTACGGTTCCGCCAGGACCTGCCGTACCTGCTGGATCTGTACCGCGCCGGACGGTTGAAGCTCGATGAGCTGGTGTCCAAACGGATACCTCTCGAGCAGATCAACGAGGGTTACGCGGCCATCAGTGACGGCTCAGTGGCCCGCTCCGTGGTCGTCTTCGACTAGAAGCTTCGAAGCCCGCAGGGGATCGCGGCGGTCCGGTTCGGCTATCCCTAAACCCCGGCGGGGTGACCGGGGCCCCGAGTTCGGGCTCGGCTACTCTGCATCCGCCGTTGGCCGGTTGGTGGGCGTTCAACCCGTGGGCATCGCCCTTCGGCGACGCTCCACGCTAGCTCTCAGCTCGCCCCACAGCCTGCCCAGCAGCTCGGCAGACTCAGCGGACGCCAAGGACTCAAGCTCTTCGTGAAGCTCAGCGGCAGCTTGGCGGGCAACAATCAGCCGGTCCTCGAGGCCAGAGACGGTCAGGGCCTGGGGGTGGCGGGCAGCTACCGCGGTAGCCTCGGTCAGGCGGACTGCAGCCACCGCGTCGTCAAGCCAGGGACTCAAGCATCGCCTGCTCCCGCTGCTCCGAGGAGCGGCCGGCACCGCCGACCCGCCGCTCGACCCGCCAGAGAGCGAAGGCGGGAAGGACGGCGACCATCGAGATCAGGATCACCCACAGGTAGGTGCGGTCAAATGCAGTGGCCATCGACCGGGCCCTGGAGCCGGCACGGGTCAGATTGCCCTGCAGGACGACCGCGACCAAAGCCGTGCCGAGAGATCCACCAATTCTCTGGATCACGTTGAGCTGCGGACTGGCGTCTTCGATCTGGTCCTTCTCCAAGGCCGAGAAGGCCGCGCTCATAGCCGGCATGATGGCCAGCCCCACGCCCACTCCCCTAGTCGCCATCGCCGCGGAGATGAGTAGGTACGACGTGTGGGTCCCGACGAAGAGGAACGGGCAGGTGCACAGGGCGACGATTCCCACTCCGAGCAGCGACGTCAGACCGGCCCCGAACCGCTCCGTGGCGACGGCCGAGCGATTCATGCCCAGGGCGGCCCCGGCTCCCTGGGGGATGAGCAGGAGCCCGGTGCTCATCGCGTCGAGGTGCCTCCCATCCTGGAAGTAGAGCGGGAGCAGGATCATGGCTCCGAACAGCGCCGCGCCGAGGCAGAACAGCACCACGGTGGCTGCGGTGTAGGCCGGGTTGCCGTACAGCTTCAGGTCGAGCAACGGCCGGGGAACTCGCTGGGCGTGCAGCACGAAGACGCCCAGCAGGGCGCAACCCGTGAGGACGGGCAGCAGTACCGCCAGTGATGCGATGCTTCCGGCCGTAGCGCTCTGGGACAGCCCGTAGGTCACTCCGACCGTCCCCGTCCCTGCCAGGAGGAGTCCCACCCAGTCCAGCCGGCCGGCGCCACCGCGTGCCGGCTCGTCCCTCGGGAGCAGGCGGATCGCGACCAGACCGGTCGCGACCCCGATCGGCACGTTGATCATGAATATGGCGTGCCAGCTCACGTTCTGCAGAAGGAATCCGCCCAGGGTCGGCCCGAACACGGGCGCCAGGACCATCGGCGTGCCGATCGCGCTCATGACGTGCGGGATTCTGGCGCGGTCGGTCGCCCGGATCAGGATGGTCATGCCGGTCGGGAGAACCAGGCCGCCCCCCGCCCCCTGCAATGCCCGGAACGCCACCAGTTCGGGAGCCGAGCTGGCGGCCGCGCAGAGCGCCGAGCCGAGCGTGAAGAGCAAGAGAGCCCAGAGGTACACCCTGTAGGCGCTGTAGCGCCGGACCGCCCACCCGCCGAGGGGGATCACCGCCGCCAGGGCCAGGAGATAGGCGGACACCACCCACTGGATGTCGTTGAGACCGGTGTGGAGGTCACGGGAGAGATCGGCCAGCGCTACGTTGACGATGGTCGTATCCAGCACCGACATGACCGAACCGAGCACGATCACCAACGCGATCCGCTTCACCTCTGGCGTCATCCCGGGGGGCGCAGGGCGCTCCGAGGCGCCGCGACGAGGCTTGGGGCCAGTCACCATCCCAGCAGGAAGCCCTCGTAGCCGGTGGTGGCCACTTCCGCACACTTGGCCCGGTAGCTCAGCAGGCCACCGAGATAGGGCATCAAGTTGTAGCCACTCGGGCAATGCGGCACCAGGTCGATCGCAAACGCGCCGAGCCTGAGGACGCCGCCGAAGGTGTCCGGGCCATTGATGTCCGGCTCAAGTGGGACTGTGAGGCAGCCTGCGGCGCTGATCACGAACCGCGCGGTCCACATATGGCCGCTCTCGGCGCCGGCCGCCCAGTCGAACTGCGTCATAATCGATCGCGATAGCGGCCGTGGAAAAGGCAGACGACGTGAAAGCAAGAGACATGGCTGGACCCCCTCACCGTCGACACCCGGAACACTCCGAGGAGGGCCCCCACTAGGCACCGCACAACGTCCAACTACTATACGGAGCGTCGATTAGTACGTCAAACCGTCTCGGGACGCTCATCCTGGCGCCGACCACGATTTTCAAATCGGTTCGAAACGAGGACCGCCGGCCTCCAGGCCGATCCGGACCTTGCTCCCGACCAGGTTGATCCCCGAGAGGTCTCTCGCCATCTCCCGGCTGCGGGGCTGTGCGCCAGATCTGGTGCCGTCGCCGAATTTCACTATCACGGGGGCATTGACGACCCCGGTCCGATTATGGGCGACGGTCATGGCCTCCACTTCGGCCACACCCTCGCGAGCCAGGTCGACGGGCACCCGCTTCTGATCCAATTCGGCCTCCACCCCGGAGCACCCATCGAAGCGCCACGGCTGAGGTGGCTCGGCGCCCGAGTAGATGCCCGCCGCGAAGTGGGAGATCAGGCCACCGAGTCCGACCACCATCCCGACACCGTCCGGCCTGGTCCTGCATTCCTCCACCATAGAAACGATCGCGTGGCAGACGTAGGCAGCTCCAGGGCCGCCGAAATAGGGAAGGCCTCCAGTAACCGTGAGACCCCGGGGATCCAGAGGGTCGAGTCCGATGGCTGCAGCCGACATCTGGACTGCCGAGGGGAAGCAGGAGTAGAAGTCGAAGAGGTCGATGTCCTCGACGTTGAGGCGGGCCGAGATGAGCGCCCGCTCCAGCGCCGCGCTCAGCCCACCGGAACGGTGGATGAAGGGTCTCTCCGATGGCGGCGCCGGCTCGTGGCAGGTGGTTCCCACCCACGGATAGACCCACTGCCCTTCGGGGATGCCGCAGGCGCGTGCTACCTCCGTGGTCGTTACCAGCACCGACGCAGCCAGATCGACGGTCGGAAAGGCGTTCATGACCTTGGTGTACGGCTCGTTGACCAGCCGATTGGCAACCGAGACGGCCGAGATCTCCTCGGCCTGGCGGGGGTTCGGGAACCAGGCGACGTTGGGCCGTCGAGCCGCAGCCGAGGTGAAGGGCGCCATCAAGCCCCCGAGCCAGATGCGTTGCTCGTCCAGCGATCGGCCTGCTTCAGCTGCAAAGACGCTTTCGACCATCGCAAAGCTGGTTCCGACGGCACGGATCCCGGCCGCAGTCTCGACTTCCGGTCCCTGGCGGTTCGGCTGGCGCGGGACGTCGGGGTCGACTTCGGTATTCTGCTCCAGCCCCGTGGACCTCCCCGGCGGCTCGAGCCCCGCCTGCCTGGCCCTCCGCGCCGAGGCGTCGCCGACTCCGGCTACGAGTACCGCCGCCTCGAGCCGTCCAGCGACGATCTCGCTCACGGCATGGTTGAGACCCTCCTGGGGGCCGGAGCCGCTCCACCGCATGATCTCTCCGCGACCCTGGTGCAGCCCGGACCGGGTGCGTAGCCGCGCCAGGCTAGTGGGCGCATCGTCGTGGGTCGGCGGGGTGACATAGAGGCCGTCAATCCGCGAGCGGACATCGTGCCCGGCATCCGCAAGGGCCAGGTCGAGGGCCCCGTGGAGCAAATCGTCGGGGTGCAGGATCCGGTCCGGGTCCTTGTTCGCCACCTGACCCACCCCAACGATCACCGCCGTCCGATGCGACATCCCCAGCTCCCTTCTAGGTCCCTCGGAAGTGATGCGATAACGAGTCTAGATGGTAGAGTGTATGTCTACCAACGGCCAGGCAAGTCAGCGTGGGCCTGTTGGCGGGGGACGTCTTGGGGTCGGAGTACACTCTCTTGACATGCGATCGAATGAGCATGCGCGCGCTCCGGTGATCAGTCTCAGGGAAGAGCAGAAGCGGCTCACTCGCCGGCGCCTGCTGGATTCCGCCCACGAGGTCTTTTCTGCCAAGGGATACGTGGCTGCGACGGTCGATGACATCGTGGCGGGTGCCGGCGCCAGCAGGGCCACCTTCTATCTGCACTTCTCGAGCAAGCTCGAGATCCTGTTCGAGGTGTCAGCGGCCGTCACGGATGAGACCGCCGAGTACTACGCGACGCTCGACGAGGCCCTTGCCGAGGGGTCCCGGGCGTCGCTCGAGGCGGCCATCGACGGGATCATCGGCTGGTTCGAGGAGCACAGCGGATTGATGCAGGCCTGGGGTGAGGCCGCCATGGTCGAGCCGGAGGTCGCCCGTAAGGCTCGCCACCGGGTCGAGGAGTTCTTCGACGCCATGCCTTACCTTCGGTCCAGCTGGCCCAAGGCCCGGCAGGAGCAGGCTCGCCTCCGGCTCTCCCTCTTCCTGATGCAGCTCGAGCGGTTCTTCCAAAGGCTCGCAGTCATGGGAGAGTGGGATGCGCCGCGTAAGGTGCTCGTGGAGGTGCTCGCCGACGTCTGGTCTGAAGGCTTCCTTCCCGCTTCGTCGTCGGCCGCCCCAGCACGAAAGCGCGCTCTCAGGAGACCTGCCTCCGCTGCCGTATAGCTTGTATCCCGCGTAGCTTTTATTCCGCGCGACTTATTCTCTACCGGCACCTTAGTGGCGGGTGGGGTCATCGAGCTTGAAGACGCGGATGGCGTTTTCGCGCAGGAACTTGGGCCATACCCCGGGGTTGAACGGGACGTTCGGCATGTCCCGGAACTGACGCTCAAGGGTCAGTCCTGCGGGGAAGTACCCGCAGTACATGACCTTGTCGGAGCCCCGAGTATTGGCATAGGTGATGATGTCCTTCGGGTAGTGCTTTGGCGCGAACGCGCTCGTCATGTAGTGCAGGCCGGGCCACTTGAGCATAAGCTTGGTCGCCAGGAAGGTCCACGGCTCACCCCCGTGCATCATCACGATCGTCAGATCGGGAAAGTCGTAGCAGACCTCGTCGAAGTGCTCGACGTGCTGGGGCGCAAAGGGCATCCGAGGACCGACCACCCCACCATTGATACAGATGGGGATATCCAACTCGACGCACTTGGAGTAGATCGGGTACATCTTCTTGTCATTGACTGCCACCTGGGGGAAGCAGCCACAGGGAAAGCAGGTCACGGCCACGATGTCGTGTTCCCGCTTGGCCGCTTCCATAGCCCGCAGCGAGTCGACGCCCTGGTTGGGATCCACCGACATCGAGAGGAAGAACCGCCCCGGGTGCTCGTGCTTAGCTCGTAGACCGTTGGGCGACATATGGGTCATCGCCATCTCGATGTTGAACTCGTCCATCTTGGTTACGACCCAAGCGACGGGATCCACATCCGCGTCCACCAGGTCGGGTACGTCCTTGAACATGTACTGAGCTGGGAACTCGAACTCTTTGGCGCTCTGGCGATCCTTTAACAAGGGCCGAAAGAAGTCGTAGGCGGCCTTCTTATCCTCGACGCTCTGGTAGGGGAAGCCGATCCCGAGGTCGACGATCCCGATGTCCGTAGGCATGCTCACCGCTTGGGTCTCCTGTCAGTCGGCGTCGACGGTGGCGCCCTGAAGGCGCGGCAGCGTGTCAATGTACCTCTCGACCGAGACGCTCAGCTCGGCGGCTCGGAGCGCAGCACTCCCATGGCGAAGTACTGGGCGGCGCCACCATAGGCCTGAGCCAGGGCAGTGCGCACACCCTCGACCTGGTGCTCACCGGCCAGTCCCCGTACCTGCAGTGCGGCCTCGGCGAAGCGGACCGCCCCCGAGGCCCCTATGGCGTTGGTCGAGAGGACCCCACCGGAGGGATTAACGGGGAAGGCGCCGTCGAGGTCGGTCTCGCCCGAGTCCACCATCTTCCACCCCTCACCCGGCCCCGCGATGTCGTGACCCTCGAGCCACATAGGCTCGTACCAGCTGAACGGAACGTACAACTCGGCCATGTCGATCTCTCGCCGGGGGTCGGTGATGCCGGCCTGGCGATAGACATCGTGGGCGCACTCGACACCGGCTTGGGGGCGCACCGGATTTCGCCCCGGGAATTGACCCAACTCGCTGCGGATTGACAAGCCGTGGATCCACGCCGGAGGTCGAGGTGCCCGCTTAGCCCCGGCCTCGTTAGTGATGATCACCGCGCAGGCTCCGTCCGACGACGGACACGACTCGTGCAGGCGGAGGGGATCCCACAGCATCGGAGACTCCTGCACCATCTCTAGGGTGATGTCAGGCATCTTGAGGTGGGCGTAGGGGTTCTTGGCGGCATTACGCCGGTCCTTTACCGCCACCATCCACCCGATGTAGTCAGGTGCCTTGGACTCCTGGATGTAGGAACGTATCCACGGAGCGAAGGCGCCCCCCGCACCTATACCACCGGAGCGCCCGCCCGCCAGACCCCACTGAGCGTTGCCCTCGGACTGCTTCTCCCAGGCGACGGCGAGCACCCGTTCGTGAACCCCGGTGATCACGTGATGGGCTCCCACGATAACGGTCGACCCACCCACCGAACCGGCGGTGTGCACTCGCAGCAGGGGCTTGTTGGTGGCCCCGAGCGCATCGGCTAAGAAGATCTCGGGCATCACGACGCCCTCGAACGCATCGGGCGCCTTGCCAATCACGACAGCGTCTATGTCCTTGATGCTAAGTTCGGCGTCCTCTAGCGCCCTATCCACCGCCTCGCGGAGCAGGCCTGGTATGGATACGTCGTCTCGGCGCTTCTTGAAGTTGGTCTGACCGACCCCGATGATGGCGCTGCGCTCGTTCGTCACTCACCCTCCAAAAGACAAATCAGGTTTTGTTGCAGCAACGGACCGCTGGTGGCGTGGGCAAGGCCTCGGTTGGCGGAACCGTCCACGATGCGAGAGGCCACCTCCACGATTCGGACCAGGCCCACGGCCATGATCGGGTTTCCGGCCAGGGGGCCGCCCGAGGGGTTGATGTTGGTGTCCACGCCGAGGCCGAGTGATTCCCGCAGAACGATCTCCTGGGGACTGAACGTGGAGGACAGCTCGACGACGTCGAGCGGCCCTCCGTCGTAGCCGGCCTTCCGAGCGGCCAGGGTGGTCGACGACGATGTCGTGATGTCCCTGACACCCGGCTGGTGGGCCTCGACACGATGGTCGAATCCCCGGATCCAGGCCGGCCGCGAGCACAACTGCCGTGCCTTGTCCCCGCGAGCGAGGATCACGGCCACGGCCGCGTCCGAGATCGGCGGAAGGTCGTGCTTGCGCAGGGGTGCCCGGTAGTAGGGCTCGGCCAGCAAGGTGTCGACGTCCACATCACCCGCCTGCTGGGCGTTGGGGTTGGTCTTGGCCTGGCCCCGACTGCGGGCCACTACGGCGGCGAAGTCCCGCTCGGTAGCCTTGCCGGAGTCGAGAAGCGCCCGGGCCTGGATGCCTGCCAGCGACACGGGGTCGACGCCCAGAGGGGCCAGGTAATAGGGATCCAGCTGCTGAGCCCACACCTCGCCGGGATCAGATGGGGACGACTTGCCCGACCCAAAGGCCAGGGCTATGTCGATGTCGCCCTCCTGCAGGCGCAACCATGCCTCATACAGGGCCCAGGCCCCGTCGGCCTCGACGTGGGACTCGGAGATGGGGGGCCATGCCCCGGCAGCCTCGAGGTTGGATACGAACGCAAAGGGCCCGCCCGTGAGGTAGTCACAGCTCCCGGCGCAGGTGAAGCCAATCTCCCGACGCTCGATGCCGGCGCTTGCGATGGCCTCGGTCACAGTGGGGACGAGGAGTTGCACCTCGCTCTGGTTGCATTCGCGCCGCGACGGTGTCTGGGCGAAGCCGACAATGGCGATATCGGTGGCGGGCATCAGAAGGTGTGCTCCTTGAATATGTCTTCGGTGGCATCGGGCTCGCCCGTGGCCTCGAAGGCCTCGATGACCGAATCGAGCCCGCCCCACCCCCGATTAGAGATGCCTTGGACCGTGCGCTCACCCTTGGGTTTCCAAACGGCCCTGACCCGCAATCCCGCTCGCAGCTGCTCATGCGGGACACCTACGATGTCCATGCCGCCCAGCGGCGTGTCGGCCCCATCGAGCAGTACGGAGGCGTACACGAAGGCCTCGGTCTCCTCTTGACCGTAGTAGGCGACGGGAGTGACGATGGTGAAGCCAGTGAGGGTACCCGTGTCGGCCACCTCGACCTCGTCCCGCTCCTCGGTCGCCACGACGCATAGCGGGCAGTAGCCCTTCGACGGGACATACACCCGCCCACAGGAGGGGCACTTGTGGCCCACGATATTTCCGTCGAGGAGGCAATCCGCGAAGCGGTTGAGGTTCGGCGTCAACCGCTCCCGGTAGGTGAGGGAGACCAAGTGCTCCATCACCATGTTTTCCTTCTTAACCTCGGTAGTGTCGCTCATATCTATGCCGGCTCCCAGGCCTCGAGGTCGGTGACCAGGCCCATCGGCTCCTTGCGGAAGCGAGGGACCACCTTCATGCCGGTCGACATCGCGTCGATGCTCCCGGCGTCCACCGCGTGGACCATGGCCGTGTCGGCTCCGTCCACCTTGATAAGGGCGAAAGCAAAGGGCCGCTCCAGGGGGTGCTTGGGGGCAGGCTCCGCCACCCAGGTCCACGCCTGAACCGTTGCCTGCGGCCCGACCGGCACCAGGTCGGTCCCAAGCGACTCACCCGTTTCAGGGTCGTACTCGGGCGGCGGGACGATCACCCGCCCGTCCTTGCCCTTGATGCCCATCAACCGCCCCTCACGCAGACCCCCGAGGAATGCACCCACGACAGGACCCGTCGTCCGGCTATAAGGGAACTCAAGTTTCGTCTCGATCACTCTCATCTCGGTCACCCTGGGGATTAGAACACATTCTATTTATGACGGCAAGTGGCGTGGCCTAAGGGATGATCGCGGCCCGCATAGCCATAGCCGAGGCGTCCAGGCGGGGCTTGTCCCTGTCCTGGACGACGGGTGCGCTCAGTACGGCGTCCTTCAGTCGGGAAGGTCCTCTGGAGGCCGGACCACGACCCCCTGAGCGGTGATGTCGTCCTACATCCCGGGGCCGGCCACCTCCCCGACCAGGCGTCGGACTGGCTCCGCGACACGCTGGTTGCGTGGGTGACAACCGTTCTGTCCGGTGCTCGGCCTGATCGCCCGCCCTCGGATAGCCTCGCCCGCCAAGATGACCGAAGGAGTCGCCCATGAAACTCGGCCTGCAACTCGGATATTGGCAGGCGCAGCCGCCCGCTGACGCGCTCGACAAGATCCTTGAGGCGGAGAAGCTCGGCTTCGACATTGTCTTCACCGCCGAGTCTTGGGGCTCCGACGCCTTTAGCCCCCTGGCCTGGTGGGGGGCGTCCACCAGCCGCATCCGACTGGGCACCGCCATCGTGCAGATGTCGGCCCGGACACCCACGTCGACGGCCATGCACGCGCTGACCATCGACCACCTGTCTTCTGGGCGCCTGGTTCTCGGCCTGGGTCTGTCCGGTCCCCAGGTGGTGGAGGGCTGGTACGGCCAGCCCTTTGGCAAGCCTCTCGCCCGGACGCGGGAATACCTGGACATTGTGCGCCAAGTGCTGGTTCGCGAGGGTCCCGTCACCAGCCCCGGGCCCCACTTCCCGCTTCCCTACAACGGTCCCAACGCCGTCGGTCTGGGTAAGGCACTCAGACCGATCACCCATCCGCTCCGGGCCGATCTACCGATATGGCTCGGTTCTGAAGGGCCCAAGAACGTGGCACTCACCGCGGAGATCGCCGACGGCTGGCTGCCCATCTACTACTCCCCCAAAGTGAGTGACATGTATCAGTCGTGGCTAAACGAGGGCTTCGCCCGACCCAGTGCTCGGAGCACGCCCGAGAGGTTCGAGATCGCCAGCAATTGTTCAGTTGTGATCACCGACGAGCGCGACAAGGCCCTCGAGTCGATGAGACCGGGGCTGGGCTTCTATATCGGAGGCATGGGAGCCAAGGACATGAACTTCCACAAGAACGTCTTCTCGCGCATGGGCTACGAGAAGGAGGCAGACCAGATCCAGGACCTCTTCTTCGAGGGCAAGCGCGACGAGGCGGTGGCGTCCGTCCCTCTCGACATGGTGGCCGACATCTCCCTGGTAGGAAGCCGCCAACAGATCCGGGCCGAGCTGCCGATGTGGGAGGAGGCCGGCGTCACCATGCTCGTCATCGGTGCCCGTAGCCTGGACGAGATGCGCGACGTGGCCGAGGTGATCCTGGGTTAGCCCTAGGGCACCACGGGTGCAGCGAACGGCAGGGTAACTACGACCGCTGGCCGATGTGACCGCCAGGTGCGCGTCAGTAGCTAACCCTAGCGAAAACACCAGTAGTGACGACGCGCTGCGCCCGTTGTTGGAACTTCAGCAGAGCTGGGTCGAGTTCAGTCAAGGAACCGTGGGCTACGATGTTCCTTACGGGCGCGAATGGCCTCCTCGAAATTCTCCGTTGTCATTCGCACATACAGTTGGGTGGTGCCTTCTGCCTCCATGTGGGACGCCAGGCTCCCAGCGTCCAGGCTGGCCCAGAGCATCCGCTTGGTCAGCTCCACACCGATTCGGCTGTAGCCGATCATCTTCTCGGCCAAGTCGAGGCAGGCGGGGATTAGCTCTTCACCTACGGTCAGACGCGAAACCAAACCAATGCGCTCGGCCTCGACAGCCTGAACGTCACGCCCGGACAACATGATCTCGAAGGCCCTGGAGGATCCAATGGCCCGAGGTAGGAGGTAGCTGATCCCCAGCTCGGCGGCCGTTAGCCCGTTGTTGATTCCCGCAGCCCTGAAGTAAGCAGTATCTGAGCAAAGCCGGATATCAGTGGCTACCGCAAGACAAAAGCCTCCACCAATCGCTGGGCCGTTGATGGCCCCGATTATCGGCTGATGCATGCGACGCATAGCGCGTACGACATCATCGAGGATCTCCAACGCCCGTTGGGAGATGGTTGTCCGAGTCAGACCTTCGATACCCGGGATCGTCCCCCCATCCTCCAGGTCGGCGCCGGAACAGAACCCGGCGCCGGCGCCGGTTATGACTACCACGCGTGTGTCGTTGTCCCGACTGACCGCTTCCAGCGACTCTCGAAAAGGGATCATCACATCGAAAGCCATAGCGTTCATGCGCTCAGGTCGGTTGAGGGTGATCTGCGTGACGTGGGGCCTCGGCTTGTCGATTATTACGAAGGCCATGAATGCTCTTCTCCTTTAGGGGAACGCCTCAAGCATCGTAGGTGAACGCCCGCCCGGCTCACCGAGCCATCCCCGCAGGCGCGGTGTCGCGGGGGCGGATAAAGACGCCCTCGGCTTCGGCCGTGATTTGCCCGCCGACGGTGATCGCCCCCCAGACCTTGACCCGGCGTCCCTCTACGGACAGGAGCCGGGCCTCGAGGCCGAGCTCGGTGGCGATCGGAGTGCCCTGCCGGTACCGGATGGTGAGCGTACCCGTGAAGCCGGGGCTTCCGGCCACCACCGCGCCCATGCCCAGCACCTGATCAAGGATGGCTGACACCACCCCCCCGTGGACCAACCCTGGAGGGCCCATATAGGCGGGCCCGCAATAGACCCGGCCCACTACAGCTTCACCGTCGGTCCGCAAGTGAAGGTCGGGCGCCAGGGGGTTGTAGGTGCCGACGACGGGGTTGACCGGCATCAAACGGCCCAGGTCATTGCCGAAGTCGGCGGCCACCATGCCACCAGTGCGCCCATTAGCCATCCGCGCTCCCCAGGGGTCGGCGTCGGTGGCCGCCTCCAATCGTTCGGCCAGGCGGCCGGCCTCGGCCACCGCTGTCGTTAGTTCCTCCCCGTCGATACCCGTCACGACCACAGCGTCGGCCACCCGGTTGAGGGCTCGGGCTAGTGCCTCGAGGGCCTCCAGGCGCAGGACGTGGGCCCGGTCACCCATCATCGGCCCTTGAACACGGAAGTGCGCTTCTCCATGAAGGCCTGCGGTCTCTCCTTGGCATCCTCGGTCATGAACACCTCCCTGCCGATACGGTTCTCGATGCGCATCGCTTCGTCCTCGGACACCCCGAACCGGGCACTCTCCCCCGGCACCCGGATGTCGGTGGCCTGGAGGATCTCGGTGCCACCGGCTACGGCCGGGCCCTCCACGGCAGCTATAAGGGGCTTGGTGAGCCGGAATCCCTTGAGCAGGGACTTGATCACCCCATCGGCCAGGCCGCCGTCCGACGAGGTATCCGATTGCTCAGCCCTGAACGAGTCACCGGGGTGTTGTCGGGTCATGGCCTTCAGATCGGCGCCGGCGCAAAAGCGGCTTCCCGCGCCGGTGAGAATGCCGACGCGGATATCGGGATTGGAGTTGATCTCGTCCCACGCCTCCCCGAGGAGCTGGGTCATTTCTGGCGACAGGGCGTTGCGCGCCTCGGGTCGGTTAATGGTCAGCACCAGGGTGTGGCCGACCATCTCGGTCAACCGGTGAGATGCGCTCATTTCTCTTCTCCTCGTGAATTCGAGCCCTTCTGGGCCCGGTCGTGGACCCCGGGGCGAGGTGTACGAGACAGCCCACCGCGCAGGACCGGACACCAGCTCGGGTCGCTCTTGGCCGGGAAACCTTCCCCGCAAGAACGCGGCACCTCCTACTCGGCCGGCTCGGTGACCTCGAGGACACCCGCCTTGACCAGCTCCTCAATATGATCGTCGTCAAGGCCGAGGAGGTCCCGGGCGATCTCCCGGCTGTGCTCGCCCAGCCAGGGTGCAGGCCCAATGAAGGGGTCGCCCATGCCGCTGGCGTGGAAGGCCGGCCCCTCGAAGGTCATTCTGCCGACCCCGGGCTGCACCCGCTCGACCAGGTAGCCGCGCGCCTGCAGGTGGGGGTCGCCCGGCTCGTCACTGGAGTAGGTCATCATGGCCGCCGGCACACCGTGGGCCTGCAGATGCTCCATGACCACCCGGTCGGGCCGGTCGGAGGTCCACTCCTCTATGCGCCGGTCGACCTCGTCATGACGGGCCCGGCGGCCTTCGATCGTCTGGAGGCCGGCGTCAGCGGCCCAGTCGGGATCACCGAGGGCGTGGCGCAAGCAGGCCCAGTCCTCGTCGTCCCGGCAGGTGATCACGCACCAGCGCTCCTCTCCCTGACAGCGGTAGACCCCCCATGGCGCTCCTCGCTCGCTTCGGTTGCCCTGGGGCTTCACTGAGCCGGGTTCCAGACCCTCCTGCAGGAAGTAGTGCGACATCATGCCTAGCACCGTCTCCACCTGGGCCACCTCTACGTGAGCACCCCCTCCGGTCCCGACCCCACGCTGTCGTCCGATGAGGGCGGCCAGGGCCCCGACCGCACACAAACGGCCAGCCACGTGATCTGGGAAGATGACCATGGCACCAGGGGGCATACCTCCACCCGGGAAGTTCCACAGCCAGGTCATGCCTCCCGCCGGACGGGTGCTGGGGCCGTAACCGAGCCAATCCGCCCAGGGACCGCTCGAACCCATCAGCTGGCTACTCACCATGACCAGACCCCGGTTGATCTGCGCAAGGGTCTCGTAACCCAACCCCATGTCGTCCATGGTCCCAGTCGAGTTGTTCTCGATCACCACATCGACCTGAGCCGCTAGGCGGTGGACGAGCTCGAGACCCTCGGGCGTCTTGAGATTGACACCGAGGCTGCGCTTGGAGCGGCTGGAGGAGGCAAAGGAAGCGCTGGTCTCACCACCGGACACCAAGCGGATGAAGTCGGGGTAGGTGCGGCTTTCCACTTTGATGACGTCAGCACCGTATTCGGCGAAGAGACGTCCCGCCTCCACCCCCACGCCGCCATGGCCGAAGTCGAGGACGAGCAGGCCCCGGAAGGGCAGATGGTGATCGCCTTGGCGAACCCCATCGGGGGCGACGTCGCTTCCAGCCGGGTCCCGCACGCCGGCCGCCTCGGTCCATGAGGACTCGACCTCGGCGTCGTGCTCCCCCAGGGCTGGTGCCCGGTGACGGAACCCGGCCCGCTGTCCATCCAGCTCGAAGAAGCTGGAGGCCAGCGGCCCCCGGACGCCGGGGGCAACCTCGGCGGCGACGAAGGACCCCCGGGCAGCGAAGTGCTCGGCGCCGAGCACGGCTCCGGGATCCAGCACAGGGGTCATCACGATCCCTCGCTTCTGGGCCTCGGCGGACAACTCGGCCATGTTGCGGCCCGCGAAGAGCTCGCGAAACATCGGATCGAGGATGTCATCTTGGATGCTCACCCGTCCCATCAGGCTGTCCCAGTGCTCGTCCTGCAGAATCTCCGGCTCACCCAGCCAGGCTCGCATGGCGTGCCACTGGCGAGGGCTGAGGATCACCAGGCGGACGTACCCGTCGGCGCAAGGGTACAGTGGGTACACGAGACCGGACCCGGCCCGCACCTCGGCGTAGGCGCCACCGGCATTGCTGATGGAGCTGAAGTTGGGAAGGGCCCAGTCCGAGACCTGGGCCGTGGCTTCCAGGATCGACAGGTCGAGGTGCTGACCAGCGCCGGTGCGAAGCCGTTGCCAGTAGGCAGTCAGGCTGGCGAAAGCCCCCATGATCCCGGCAACGTCGTAGGCGAGAACGCCGGGGACAAGGAGGGGTGGCATATCGGGCACGCCTGAGCGGAATAGCTCACCGGCCAGGGCCACTAGCACCGGATCGGTCGCCTGCCAATCCTCGTATGGCCCGGTATGGCCGTAGTCGCTGATAGAAGTCACCACCAGGTGTCCGACACGCCGCGCCACCTCGGCAGGGTCGAAACCCACTTGGGCCAGCTGACCGGGGCGGGAGGTCTCCACCCAAACATCGGCCCGCTCAAGGAGACGGAGCAGGCGCCGACGGCCCCCCTCGGATTCGAGGTCGACCACCCCGCCCCGCTTGTTGAAGTTCCTCACCGCGTAATAGAGGCTGTGCTCCCCGTGGAACGGCGGCACGCGCCGAGACACAGAGCCCCCGGCCGGCTCCAGGCGCACCACATCGGCCCCCAGGTCGGCCAGGAGGCGGCCACACAGCTCGCCCTTCTCATCGGCCATGTCCACGACCCGCAGGCCGTGCAGGGGCAACTCATCGATCACAGGTGGAAACCTCCAGAAGTTTGGCGTGTGGCTCGAC
>DATLUK010000296.1:0-6099 GCA_035533195.1 Acidimicrobiales bacterium
ACGCAGAGCGGCCTGACCTGGGTATCGTCCGCCCATGGGCGACGGCACCAGATCACCTGACCGCAACCTGGCCATGGAGCTGGTCCGGGTCACGGAGGCGGCAGCCATGGCCGGCGCCCGCTGGATGGGCCGGGGGGACAAGGAAGGCGCCGACGGCGCCGCGGTGGATGCCATGCGGATCATGCTCCAGACCGTCAGCATGGACGGCATCGTCGTCATCGGGGAGGGCGAGAAGGACGAAGCCCCCATGCTCTTCAACGGAGAGAGGGTGGGAGACGGCAGCTCGCCACTCATCGACATCGCCGTCGATCCGATCGAGGGCACGACTCCCACCGCCCTGGGGCGGGGCAACGCCCTGTCGGTGATAGCCGCCAGTGAACGGGGCACCATGTTCAACCCCGGGCCGTGCGTCTACATGGACAAGCTGGCCGTGGGACCGGCCGCCGCCGGCCTGGTCGACATCGACAGGGACGTCGCCTACAACCTCCAGGCCGTGGCCAAGGCCAAGGGCGTGAGCATGCGGGACCTCACTGCCGTGGTACTTGACCGGGACCGCCACCGGGAGTTGATCGCCGAGATCCGCGACGCCGGCGCCCGGGTCCGCCTCATCCCGGATGGGGACGTGGCCGGGGTCATGTCCACGGCCTGGCCCGGCTCGGGCGCCGACATCCTCTTCGGCGTGGGCGGCACCCCCGAAGGCATCCTGGCCGCCTGTGCGATCAAGTGCATGGGCGGGGAGCTGCAGGGCCGGCTCTGGCCCCGCACCCCCGAGGAGCGGGCCACGGCCGAAGCCGAGGGCTACGACGTTGACGCCGTCCTCTTGACCGATGACCTGGTCAAGGGGGACAACTGCTTCTTTGCCGCCACCGGCATCACCGACGGTGATCTGCTCCGAGGCGTTCGCTACGAGCCGGACCGGGGCGTCAGCACCCAGTCACTGGTCACCCGATCCCGCTCCGGGACCGTCCGCATGGTCGAGGCCTGGCACCGGCTGTCCAAGTTGGAAGAGTTCAGCCTGGTCGACTTCAGCTGACCACTGGGGGTCACGTCCGACCCCACACCGAGTGGCGCCGACTGAGAGATGCAACTTGGAGACACACCCGAAAATCTTGAGCTTTGTCTTGTTGTGGTGAATTCTCGTTCGTTCCACAATGCATTTGCAATGAAACTCGGGTCTGTCTTCATGTTGCATGTGCCGGCCGGCACCGCATTTCGTGCTGTCGACATCACTGCAGGTGACCGCAGTTCGCACGACAGCTCAATTCAGTAACGGCGAATCAGAACGTCGCCGCTCAGGGGCTCGTCCCCACTCTCGAATCCGCGGTGGCGGAGGAAGCTCTCCAGGCCAGCGGCGGACGGATCGCTCCGCCACGCCAGCGAGTCGGCACCGAGGTCAGAGGCGGACCGGGCGATGGCGGCGGCCAGCAGATGCGAACCGATCCCGGTGCCGCGCTCGGACGGGTGGACGTAAAGCTCGGTCAGCCACGCCGCCCGGCCTCCGGCCCGGCCGGTGGCACCCGCCAACTCCGGGGCCGCGGAAGAGGCGGGGCCACCCGCCGTGGCGGATGGTGCAGCAAGGTCGGCGGTGGCGGCCGGACGGAGGCGGACCTCGGCCAGGCCGACCGGGGCGGCCTGGCGGCGGGCGGTGATGACCAGGCCGGGGGGCAGTCCCAGGCGGGCCCGGACGGCCGGGTCGGCCGGAGGAGAGAGCGGGCCGACGGAGAGGTCGAGGGGCAGGCCGCCCCGGCCCACGATCCAGGCGCCGCCGAGGAGGGCTTCGAACCGGGGCGTCCAGCGCCGCCCGGCTCCCTCTTCCAACAGGGTGATCCGGTCGAAGACCACCGACCGGGTGTAGTCGGCCAGGGCCCGCACCGCCGGGCCGATCCGGTCCTCCTCCACCTCGTCGGCCAGGGTGACGTGGGGGACGAAGGAGAAGGTCAGCCTTCGCCGGAAGGGGGGCTGGAACACGGCCTCCCGGAGACTGTTCACGGCGTGTTCCGCGGAGGGTCCTAGGGTCAGGTAGACGACCGGGGTCACCGGCCAGAAGGTGGCGGGCGGCCCGAGGGTGGCGGCTATCGGGGCCGAGCCGGCGGCCACGGTGGTGAGCAGGGCCTCGGCGTCCTCGAGGCGATCGAGTGGGACGTTGACCGGCGGGACCAGCGTCAGGTGAGGGGGGATGCGAGCCAAAGCGTCGTCCCCGAGGGCCCGGCGCAGGCCGTCGATCTCGGCCGCAGCCGGCTCGGGGACGGGTAGGACGACCCCGAGGCGCAGACGAGGCATCGGGTGGGGAGGCTCAGCCCCCGGCGGCCTCGACCCGGGCCAGGGCCCGGCGCAGGGCGGCCTCGGCGTCGGCGTCGGTGCCGGCGGCCAACGCCCGCTCGGCCACCTCCCGGGCCCGCTGGGCGCGGGCCAGGTCGATGTCGTCGGCCCGCTCGGCCACATCGGCCAGGATGGTGACCCGGTTCCCGTGGACCTCTACGAAACCGCCGTGGGCGGCCAGACGCACCTCGGGGACGCCTTCGGCGATGATGCGCACGACGCAGGGCTCGAGCACGCCGAGGTAGGGCATGTGGTCGGCCAGGAAGGCAATGTCACCGCCCTCGGTGCGACACGTCACCATCTCGGCCTCCCCGGAGAAGAGGTTGCTCTGGGGCGTGACCAGCTCGACGTGGGTGGTGGCCAAGGTGGCCTACTCCCCCTGGAGCTGGCGGGCCTTCTCCAGCACGCTGTCGACGCCGCCGACGTTGAGGAACGCCTGCTCGGGGACCTCATCCAGCTCACCGCTCACCAGAGCCTCGAAGGCATCCACCGTCTCACTGATCGGCATGTAGATACCGGGGAGGTTGGTGAAGACCTCGGCCATGTACATGGGCTGGGACAAGAAGCGCTGCACCTTACGGGCCCGGGAGACCGTGACCCGGTCCTCCTCGGACAGTTCGTCCAGGCCGAGGATGGCGATGATGTCCTGCAGCTCCCGGTAGCGCTGGAGGATCTCCTGCACGCGTCGGGCCACGGCGTAGTGACGGTCGCCCACTATCTCGGGAGCGAGGATGTTCGAGCTGGACTCCAGCGGATCGACGGCCGGGAAGATGCCGAGGGCGAAGATATCCCGGGAGAGGTTGGTGCTGGCGTCGAGGTGGGTGAAGGTGGTGAACGGCGCTGGGTCGGTGTAGTCGTCGGCGGGGACGTAGACGGCCTGCAGCGAGGTGATGGAGTGGCCCCGGGTAGAGGTGATCCGCTCCTGGAGGACGCCCATCTCATCAGCCAGGGTGGGCTGGTAGCCAACGGCCGAAGGCATGCGGCCGAGCAGGGTGGAGACCTCGGAACCGGCCTGGATGAAGCGGAAGATGTTGTCGACGAAGAGGAGCACGTCCTGGTTCTTCACGTCCCGGAAGTACTCGGCCATAGTGACGGCCGACAGGCCGACGCGCAGGCGCACGCCGGGAGGCTCGTCCATCTGGCCGTAGACCAGGGCCGTCTTGGCGATGACGCCGGACTCCTGCATCTCTAGCCACATGTCGGTGCCCTCACGGGTGCGCTCCCCCACCCCGGCAAAGACGGACACGCCGCCGTGCTGGTCGGCTACCCGGCGGATCATCTCCTGGATGAGAACCGTCTTGCCCACGCCGGCGCCGCCGAACAGGCCGATCTTCCCCCCCTGCACGTAGGGGGCAAGCAGGTCGATGACCTTGAGGCCGGTCTCGAAGACCTGGGCCTTGGGCTCCAGAGTGTCGAAGGCGGGCGACGGGCGGTGGATCTCCCAGTAGTCCTCGATCCCGTCGATGTGGTCGGTGTCGAGAGGCTCGCCCAGGACGTTGAACACGTGGCCGAGCACGGCGTCACCCACCGGCACGGTGATGCCCCGACCGGTGTTGCGCACGGTCGTACCGCGGCGCAGACCGTCGGTGGCCCTCATGCAGACGCAGCGGACCCGGCCCTCACCGATCTGCATGGCCACCTCGGCCACCACGGTGGAGACGTTGCCCTCCAGGTCGATCTCCATCTCCACGGCGTGGTTGATCTCAGGCAGGCTGTCGGGGGGGAACTCGACGTCGACCACCGGGCCGGCGATGGCTACCACGCGGCCGTTCTTGGTCTGGGTGGACGGGTTGTCGGCAACGGTCGTCATATTGCTTCCTGCTCCTGGTGTCGGTCGGGGGCGGCGGGGGTGGCGGGGGTGGCGGCGGTCATGCGGCGGTGCCGGTGTGGGTGATGAGAGGTGCCTCCTCGGCGCGGCCGGCGGCGCGCAGGGCCTCGGCGCCGCCGACGATCTCCATGATCTCGGTGGTGATGGCGTCCTGGCGGGCCCGGTTCATGACCCGGGTGAGGCGGGTGATGAGGTCGTCGGCGTTGTCAGTGGCGGCCTTCATGGCCCGCTGGCGGGCGGCCTGCTCGGAGGCGGCGCCTTCCAGGAGGGCGACCAGCAGCTCGGCCTCGACCCAGCTGGGCAGCAGCTTCTCCACGATCTCCTCGGGATCGGGTTCGAACTCATAGACGATGGTGCCTCCGGCGTCCTCGGAGGAGGAGGCCTCCTCGACACCGGATTCGATGTCCTCCCGGAGCAGCGGGATGAGCTGGCGGGTGGTGACCTGCTGGGAACCGAGGGAGAGGAAGCGGGTGTAGACGAGGTTGACGGTGTCGACCTCGCCCTCCTCGAAGGCCCGCATGACCACGGCGGCCACCTCCCGGGCGTTAGAGAAGGTGGGTCGCTCGGAAAAGCCCAGGAAGGACTCCGCCGACCGACCGCGATAACGGAAGTAGTTCTGGGCCTTCTTCCCGGTCGTCACCAGCATCACGTCGATGCCGCCCGACTCGTACTGTCGGATGAGACGCTCGGTGGTGCGGATGACCGAGGAGTTATAGGCGCCGGCCAATCCACGGTCGGCGGTGATGGCCACGATGGCGGCCCGCCGGGTCTCCTCGGGCTGGCGGAAGAGGGGATGGCGCTGACCGTCGGGGTCGTGACCGAGGTCGGCCACCACCTTGCGCATCTGGGTCACGTAGGGCCGGGCTGCAGCTATGGCCTGCTGGGCTCGAACGATGCGAGAGGCAGCGATGAGCTCCATGGCGCGCGTGATCTTCTTGGTGGACTGCACGCTCTTGATCCGCCGCCGCAGGATGCGTTCACGACCGCTGGCCATCGGAGGCTAAGCCCTGGCCCCGGCCGACGCCTCCGTCGGCTGGAAGACCTTCTTGAACTCGTTGATGGCGGCGTCCATCTTGTCCTTTTCGGGCAGGGCCTTGGTCTCCCGCACGCTGGTGAGCATGTCGGAGTGGCGGGTACGCAGGAAGTCGCGGAGCTCGCCTTCGAAGCGGACGACGTCAGGCACGGGGATGTCATCGATGAAGCCGTTGGTCCCGGCGTAGATGACGAAGACCTGCTCCTCCACCGGGAGTGGGGCGTTGAGGGGCTGCTTGAGCAGCTCGGTCAGGCGGTAGCCCCGGTCCAGCTGGGCCTGGGAGAGCTTGTCCAGCTCGGAACCGAAGCTGGCGAAGGCCTCCAGTTCGCGGAACTGGGCCAGGTCGATCTTGAGGGTGCCGGCCACCGCCTTCATGGCCTTGATCTGGGCATTGCCGCCCACCCGGGACACCGACACGCCGACGTTGATGGCGGGACGGACGCCGGAATAGAACAGGTCGGTCTCCAGGAACACCTGGCCGTCGGTGATCGAGATCACGTTGGTCGGGATGTAGGCGGAGATGTCACCGGCCTTGGTCTCGATGATGGGAAGGGCGGTGAGGGAGCCGCCGCCGCGCGCCTCGGACATCTTGGCGGCCCGCTCCAGCAGGCGGCTGTGAAGGTAGAACACGTCACCCGGGTACGCCTCGCGTCCAGGCGGCCGGCGCAGCAGGAGGGCCAGCTGGCGGTAGGCCTCGGCCTGCTTGGAGAGATCGTCGTAGACGATGAGGGCGTGCTCACCGTTTTCCATCCAGTGCTGGCCCATGGCGCAGCCGGAATAGGGGGCCAGGTACTTGAACGGGGCGGCCTCGGAGGCGGGGGCGGCCACCACCACCGTGTAGTCCATGGCCCCGTGCTCGGCCAGGGTGGCCACCGTCTGGGCGATGGTGGAGCCCTTCTGGCCGATGGCCACGTAGATG
>DATLUK010000297.1:0-4242 GCA_035533195.1 Acidimicrobiales bacterium
GACGGCGCTACCGCCCACGTGATGGACCGGCCGCTTTCAACCGGAACAGGTGGCCGCTTTCAATCGGAACGGGTGGCCGCTTTCGCCGGAATGCTCATCTTCCTGGGCCGACCGTTGCAAATGACCGTCGCTCGTGGCCGCTCTTACCAGTCTTCCGTCATGGCTTGGGCTGTCTCATCCGCACCGACTCGCACGCCGACATACCTCGACAGCGTGAAGGCCGGATTGGCGTGACCGAGCATTCGACTGACAACTGCGGGGTCGAGGCGCACATCGAAGAGCATCCAGCAGGCGGCCACATGACGAAGATCGTGAGGATGCCACTCCGCAGCATTCGCGGACCGGATTGGCCAGCCCGCGTGTCGCGCCGCTCGTACCCATAGGCGCTGAAATTGACGGCGCTCGACAGGTCGACCGTCGGGAAGGGAAAAAAGAAGAGCATCGTTGCCGGCTCGCCTTCGGACCCGCTCGACGTGATCGGCCAGGTCCACCTCCAAGCTGGCAGGAAATATCGAAGTCCGCTTCTGCTTATTCTTGGTCGACTTTACCGCCAACCCCGCTGCGGACTGCTCGATGGCGCGGTGGATCTGCAGGGTTCGGTATGGCGAGAACTCGACGTCACAGGGCCGTAAGGCGATGAGTTCTCCCCAGCGAGCTCCCGAGCGGTGCTTGAGCGCCATGGCGAGTGCCCAGTCGGGCTGGTCCAAGGTCCGGAAGCCCTCGAACAGTGCCTGGCACTGCTCGTCGTTCGGAAGGGAGTCCAGGGGCACGAAGCCGGGCGTCTGACCCTGAAATTCTCCCTTGATGGAGTATGAAACGAGCCACATGGGGTCAACTTCCCGAGGAAGCCAACGGTTCTTGTGAGCGAAGGTGACCAGAGAACGCATGCACGAGCCCACGACCTGGACAGTCTGAGGGGCGAGTGTGCGTCGGGCCCGAGCAAGGATCTCTTCAGACATCGCTGGCGTCCATTCGCTTAGGCGGGTCTCGCCGAGCTCGGGCAGGATCCAGCAGCGGAGGAGAGAATCCTGTCGCTCGCGGTAGCGGATGGACTTCCCGAACAGGAATTCGTTGTAGCGGGCCGCCAGGGTCCCGACGGTCCGCTCCTCGTTCTTGCGGCCATAGAGAGGCGTCCGAGCAGCCAGGTAGGCTTCGAGTTCGCGGGCCTTGGCCCGCGCATCTTCCTCCCGAGCGAACTTGTGAAAGCGGCGGCCTCCGATTGCGTCAGTGGCAATGACGCGGTAGCAACTCTCGCCCCCGCTCGGGGCGTAGATCCGGGTGCCGTGTTCGAACGCAGCCAACGGCTTCTTGCGGTATCGGCGGGGCGCTTCGGTCATGGGACTTCCTCCTGATAGGAGAGCATCAGAGGAAGCCCGAACACACCAGACAGACAGATCCGCGGGCTCGACAGATTTGTGCCCCAGATTGTGCCCCAGGGGCCTGCTCTGTGCAAGCAAACCGCCCTTGACCTGGGGCGGCGCCCCCGGGAAAGGCTCCGTGACACCATCCTCTCAAGGTGGCGACACGGGTTCGAATCCCGTTGGGGCTGCGAAGCTGTTTGCCCAGGTCAGGGACTCTTTTTTTCGGCCTCTGCCGACCTCAGCCGACGGTCGGAACGGCCTCCAGGACCCACCCAGGACCCACCAGGACCCAGCCGAGACCCGAAAGGTCCGCTGGAGGGCTGGGAAGTGGCCCTACCGGGAGGGCTCGTAAGGGCCGCTGGAGGGCGGCATGAAGTGCCCACCGCGGAGGCCCGGTGAGGGCCGATGGACTGCCCGATCATGCACTTGGCGTTCGGCGCGGAGCGCGGAGCCCTCAGCGCGAGGGCCGTGCCTTGCGTTTCCTGATCGGAGTGATCGTTGCTTGCTCGGTCAGTCCAGACAGCGCCTGAGCCAGGACATGGTCGCGTTCTTCGGTTGCGTGCTGATAGCGCAACGCGGCCGCAGGCGACGCGTGCCCCATCCGCGCCATCAGCTCCTTGGTCGATGCTCCAGTTGCCGCGGCCCAGGTGTTGCCGGTATGGCGGAGGTCATGGAAGTGAAGATGGCCGGTCCCGCTGACCTTCCGGGCTCGCGTCCAGGCCTTGTTGAGAGAGCTGGGATGCAGCGACTCGCCAGTCCGCTCACCGGTGAACACGAGCGCCTCGGATCCGGCGCCGACGTACCGATCAATGTGTTCCTTCACCGCCGGCACGAGATGGGGCGGGATGGCGATGGTCCGGACGCCGGCAGAGGACTTTGGCGGACCGACAACCTCCGTTCCGCTCCCGAGGCGCTGGCGCGTCTTCGCCACGCTGAGCGTCCGGTGAATGAAGTCGATGTCCTTCCGGCGCAGACCGAGGATCTCGCCCCGGCGGAGCTGGGTCCAGGTAGCGAGGAGCACGACCAGGCGCAGCCTCTCCGGCATCGCGGCCACCAAGGCGTCTACCTCGGCCAGGGTGGCCGTGGGTCGCTCCGGGCTGCGCTCGACTCCCGCCCCGTCCACGCGGCACGGGCTCCTGACGATGCGCTCGTCGGCGACGGCGGTGTTCAGGATGGCGCGGAGCAACCGGTATGCCTTGGCCGCCCGGGCCGGGTACTGGTCGGCTAGCCCCTCGAACCAGTGCCGCACCGCCGAGGGGCTGACCTGAGACAGCTCCATCCGCCCGAACTTCGGCACGAGGTGGACGGCCAGGATGTCCCCGTAGTCCTCTCGGGTGCGCGGGGAGAGCCGCGGCCGGTTGTCGAGCCAGCCCGTGGCGTACGCCTCGAACGTCAGACGGCCGGCCCGCGGGTCGACCCAGGCCCCCCGCTTCTGGTCGGTCTGCTGACTAGCCAGCCAGGCCTCGGCGTCCGCCTTGCGCTCGAAGGTCTGCGAGTGCCTTTGCCCGTCGGGCGCGCGGTACCGGGCCCGCCAGCTACCGGTCGGACGCCGGTCCACCGCTCCAAAGGATCGTGTGCGCTGCCTTCCCGCTGCCATGGAGCCAAGGGTACGACGGGGTTGGGACACGGGCCGCGGAGGCGGCCCCTCCCCCTGCGAAGGCGTGACCTGGGACGCCAGCCAGGAGTCGAGGGCGGACCGGCGGATCCGGACGTGGCGTCCGACGTGCTGGACCTCGACTCGACGCTGGGTCACCAGGCGGCGCACCATCCGTTGACCAGTGCCCAGGTAGGTGGCGGCCGCGGCGATGTTCAAAAGCTCGTCGGCCGTGCGCGACTCCGGGGGCTGAGAGCGCTCGGTACGGGGGGTCGATGTCGGACGGGACGACATATCCACCACTAGGCCCGGGAGGGGTCCTGATTCTCGCGAACTCCCCGGCGCCACTCAGGACAGTCCGACCGGCCACGTCCCCACCAGTGGCCCTGCACCCCCTCCGGACCACTCCGGCAGCCGTCCTGCCGAACCTCATCGACCGCCGGACCTGTCCCGCCAATCCCTCCCCGATGAGCCCCATCCCTCGGACACACCCTTGCAGGTATCCCTCCGGGACACCTGCGGGACGCCCGCCTGTCGGGATGGGCCCTCAAGCCAGGGATCGGCCGCCGGCAGGTGAGTTCCCCCCCGGCCAGCGAGGGCCACGCCCATCGACCATGAGGGGGTCGGGCTCGGTCCAACACCTGGCCGCACGACCAGGCGAGCGCCTGGTCCGGCCGTCCGCAACCCCACCCTGGTCGTGAGACCGACCATCGCCGTCGATCGCATTGGGCCTGAACGACGCCCCGGCCACCGCGGCGAGATGGCGGAGGGTCAGCGCAAGGTGGGCGGCACACCACGAGAGGTGGTGCCGGGACCGAAACGGGACGAAAACAGGAACGAAACAGGAACGAAAACGGGACGACGGCCAACCCTCCCGCTTTCGTGGAGATGTGCGGGATCGGCAACGGGACGGCTCCGGCCGTCCCGGTCGGTTGCAAAGCCGCGTCCCGTTCTGTAGCCGGGACGACCGACACGGGCCGGCGCCGACTCGGCCCGTCCGATCAAGCCGATCGAACGTGGCCATCCATACCGCCTGTCCGCCAGGCGCGTCGGGTCCCGGATCGTGCCGCGGGGCCCGGACTCGCCAAGGCCGACCGGGTGGCCGAGGTGCCACGCGAGTGTCAGCGCCGCCACCCGGAGCGCCCGCAGGTTTCCCGTAGGGGAACCTGCAAGGGTGTGTCCGAGGGATGGGGCTGTCCGGGAGAGACGTGTCGGGACAGAGACGGGATGGCGGTTTGGCTGTCTGAGGTTGGGCGGGACGGCGTAGAAGGTGAGCTGGGCGAAGGC
>DATLUK010000298.1:0-3849 GCA_035533195.1 Acidimicrobiales bacterium
GGCCGGCCCGGTGGCCAGCCCACCGGCCTGTTCCGGGCTGGAGTACCGGGCCGTGCCCAGGATCACCCCGGCCGGCTCGGTCCAGGTGGCGTCGGCCATGGCCCGGGCCAGGCCGAAGTCGGCGATGGCGAGGCGGCCGTCTTCATCGAAGAGGAGATTCGCCGGTTTTATGTCCCGATGGGCGGTCCCCCGCTTGTGGGCGTGGGCCAGCCCCTCGGCCGCCTGGGCGCCCACGGCCACCACCTGGGCCAGGGACAGAGGGCCCGAGCTGTCCAGCATCTGGCGGAGGCTCCCGCCGGAGAGGTACTCGAGGACCACGTACACGCCGGCAGGGTCCTCGCCCCAGTCGTAGACCTGCACGATGTGGGGGTGGCGGAGCCTGGCGGCGGCCCGGGCCTCGGACTGGAAACGCTTGAGGAAGCCGGCGTCAGAGGCCAGAGCCGGGTGCAGCACCTTGACGGCCACCTGGCGCTCGAGGCGGTCGTCCACGGCCAGGTAAACGGAGGCAGAGGCCCCTGCTCCCAGCCAGCCTCGGACCCGGTACCGGCCCCCGAGCGACCGGCCGAGCAGGTCGTCCACCCGGGGCACCGTCACCGGTCGAGGCTACCTGGACCCGGTGGTCGCTCCCGGACACCCCGGGCCAGGCTTGGGTCGGGGGGCGGGGACATGAACTTTGAAGACAGCCCCGAAAATCTTGAACTTTTGCTTGTAGTGGTTTACAGATGTGATAACCACAACACGACAATCTTCAAGATTTTCGACCCTGTCTCCAAGTTGCATGTCCCAGCCGGCGCCACGGAGCGTGGCCGGGCGCCAGGCACCGTTCAGCCGGGGAGTTCCCCGGTCTCCAGCAAGACGGCGAAGGCCGCCTCGTCCAGGATCGGTCTCCCCAAACTCTCGGCCTTCGTGAGCTTGGAGGCGCCCGGGGCCTCCCCGGCCACCACGGCGAAGGTGGTCTTGGACACGCTGCCCGGTGACTTTCCGCCCCGGGAAGTGATGGCCAGTTCAGCCTCCTCCCGGCTCCAGCCCTCCAGGGTGCCGGTGACGACCACGCTCTTGCCGGCCAGGACCTGGGGCACGTCGGAGCCGACCGGGCCGGCCAGGTTGATCCCGGCCCGGCGCAGCTTTTCGATCACCACCCGGTTGCGCTCGGAGGCGAAGAACTCGTGCACGCTGCTGGCGATGGTCGGGCCAATCCCGTCGATGGCGGCCAACTCCTCGGGAGAGGCGGCTTCGATGGCGTCGAGGTGGCCCATGGCCCGGGCCAGGACGACCGAACCGGTGCTGCCGAGGTGGCGGATGGCCAGTCCGGCCAGGAGGTTGGCCAGGGGCCGGTCCTTGGAGGCGGCAATGGCGGCCAGGAGGTTGGCCACCGAGATGGCCGCGAAGCCCTCCAGCCCGCTGAGGTCGGCCTCGGTCAACGAGTAGAGGTCCCCGGCGTCGGTGATGAGGCCGGCCGACTCCAGCTGGATGACCCGCTGTTCGCCCAGGCCCTCGATATCCATGGCGCCCCGGGAGGCGAAGTGGGCGATGCGCTGGATGCGCTGGCCGGGGCAGTCGAAGTTGGTGCAGAAGGTGTCGGACTCGCCTTCCAATCGGACCAGGGGCCCGCCGCAGACGGGACAGGCGGTGGGGAACGCCCAGGGCGCCGAGCCCTTGGGCCGGAGCGACTCGACCGGGCCGACCACCTCGGGGATGACGTCCCCGGCCTTGCGGACGATCACCGTGTCGCCGGGGCGGACGTCTTTGAGCCGGACCTGGTCCTCGTTGTGAAGGGTAGCCAGGCCCACCGTGGAGCCCCCCACGAAGACCGGCTCCAGCTGGGCAAAGGGGGTGGCCTTCCCAGACTTGCCGATCGACACCATGATCCCGTTGAGCCGGGTGGTGCGCTCCTCCGGAGGGAACTTGTAGGCGATGGCCCAACGGGGGGCATGCGACGTGGAGCCCAGCTCCCGGCGGCGAGCCAGCTCCTCCACCTTTATCACCACCCCGTCGATCTCATAGGCGAGGTCGTGGCGGTGCTCCTGGCGGGAGACGCAATAGGAGTGGACCTCCTCCACAGTGGTGAGGACCTTCCACTCCGGGTTGACGGGCACGCCGGCGTCGGACAGCCACTCCAGGGTCTGGCTGTGATGCCCGAAGCCCATCCGCTCGACCCCCCCGGGAGCGGAGAGGTCGTAGGCCCAGAAGGACAGATCCCGGGTGGCGGTGATGGCGGGATCCTTCTGGCGGAGCGAGCCGGCGGCCGAGTTGCGGGGGTTGGCGAAGAGGCGGGCGCCGCCCTCGGCCTGGCGCCGGTTGAGCTCCTCGAAGACCGTCGCCGGCATATAGACCTCGCCCCGGACCTCCACCTGGTCGGGGGGGTCGTCCAATTTCAGCTCCGCCGGTATGGAGCGGATGGTGCGGACGTTGGCGGTGACGTCCTCCCCGGTGCGGCCGTCGCCGCGGGTGGCGGCCCGGACGAGACGGCCGCGCTCATACAGGAGGGACATGGCCAGGCCGTCGATCTTGAGCTCACAGACGTAGGTGACAGGGCCATCGGCCAGGCGCTCGAGGCGGCGGGCCCAGGCCTCCAGCTCCTCGATCGAGAAGGCGTTGTCCAGCGACATCATGGGGACCCGGTGCTGGACCGGAGTGAAGAGTGCCGAGGGGGCGGCGCCCACTCCCTGGGTCGGGGACAGGTCATCGGCCAGCTCGGGGTGATCGGCCTCGATGGCCCGCAGCTCCCGGACCAGGCCGTCGTAATCGGCGTCGCTGACCTCGGGGGCGTCGAGCTGGTGGTAGGCGATGTTGTGGTGCTCGATCTGGCCGCGCAGCTCCTCGGCCCGCCGGGCCACGTCGGAAGGGTCGGTCACTCCTCTTCGCCCGGTGCGTCGGCCCCGGCGGGGACCCCGGGGGCCACGGCCTGTCCCGTCACACGGCCACCGCCGAGCCCAGCACCTCGTCCCCGTCGTAGAGGGCGACGGTCTGGCCGGCCGCCACCCGGCGGGTGGGCTCGACCAGGCGGACCTGGTGACCGTCGGGGTCGAGGCGGGCGGGCAGGGCCCGGCCATGGGCAGAGACCTGGGCCCCCACCGCCGTTCCAGGCTCCACCGGATGCGCGGTCCAGGTCCAGGCTCCGACCCGGACTAGGTCGGTCATCAGCTCCTCGAGCGGGCCGACGGTGACCTGGCCGGCCCGGGGATCGACCGACAGTGCGTAGTGACGGCGGCCGTCGGGACCGGAGCCGATGCCCCGGCGCTGGCCGACGGTGACCAGCTCGATGGCGTCGACGGTTCCCACCGTGGCGCCATTGGCGGAGTCCACCAGGCGCCCGGGGTGCAGCTCGATCCGCTGGCCCAGGAAGGCGGGCCGCCCGGCCGAGGCGGTGATGAAACAGACGTCCTGGCTGTCGGGCTTGGCCGCCGTGCGCAGGCCCCGGCGGGCGGCCTCGGCCCGAACCTCGGCCTTGGTCATCTCCCCGACGGGTAGGAGCAGGCGGGCGAGCTGGGCCTGACCGAGCATGGACAGCACGTAGGACTGGTCCTTGGCCGCATCCCGGCCCCGGACCAGGGCGGCGGCGCCGGGGAGGCGGACCACCCGGGCGTGGTGACCGGTGGCCACGGCGTCGAAGCCGAGCTGAAGGGCGCGGTCCAGGAAGCGGTCGAACTTGATGTGCCGGTTGCACTCGATGCAGGGATTGGGGGTGAGCCCCGACCGGTGGGCCTCCACGTACGGGCCGACCACGTGGCGGTCGAAGTCCTCGGAGAAGTTGAACACGTGGTGGTCGATGCCCAGCTGGTGGCAGACCCGCCGGGCGTCATCGACGTCCGAGACTGAGCAGCAGCCCGAATCAGAAGGGCCCCCCCA
>DATLUK010000299.1:0-15907 GCA_035533195.1 Acidimicrobiales bacterium
TCGCTCCGAGCTCAAGACCCGGGTCAAGAACGCCGTCCGGGCCGCCGAGGACGGAGCCGAAAGCTCCACCGAGTCCCTGCGCCTGGCCATCAAGCGCCTGGACAAGGCGGCGGCCAAGGGCATCATCCATAAGAACCAGGCGGCCAATCGCAAGTCCGCCCTGGTTCGCCGCATCACCGGCCTCCAGCAGACTTCCTCCTCCTAGCGCCGCCGCGCCGGCGCCGCCTCAGCGCCGGCTGGGCGCCCCCCGCCGGCCCGTCGGCTGGCTGCGCCGCGGCCCTAGGCGGGCCAGGCGGCCCACCAGCACCTCCACCACGGCCTCACCGGGCACGGCCGTGCGACCCTTCAAGTCGATGTCGGCCTCATAGATGAGAGCCATGCCCCGGACGATGCCGGCGTGGCCGAGCCGCCCGGCCTGGGTCCGGGCCCTGGACGCCGGGAAGGTGCCGCGCAGGCCGAGCAGGGTGGCGGCCTCGGCGTCGCTGGTGACCCCGGCCCCGTCCAGTCTGGCCATGGCCGAGAAGTGCCGGTGCAGGGTGGCCAGCACCACCAGTGGATGCCTGGCCCCGGAGCCCATCAGTCGGTGCAGGGCCACCAGGGCGGCGCCGGAGTCGGACCGGTCGATGGCGTCGGTCAACTCCCACGGCGCGGTCGCACCGGCTTCGCCCAGGAAGGGCTCCAGCTCGGCCACCCCGATACTGGCCCCGGCGCCGTAGGCGGCGCTGAGGGCTCCGACTATCCCCGCCAGGCGGCCGAGGTCTTCACCCAGGTGCTCCCCCAGGGCGGCGCCGGCGGCGGCATCGAAGTTGACCGGGGATTCCCGCAGCCGGGCCACCAGCCACTGGTTGCGGCCCTTGCCGGTGGGAGTGGCGGCGTCGACCACGTGGCCGGCCTGGCGCACGGCCGTCACCAGGCGCGCCGGCACGGCGCCGGTGGCGGCCAGGACCAGGCTGGTGGTCTCGTTGGGAGCCTCCAGGTAGGCGACCAGCCGGTCCACCTCGGCCGCGGGCAGGCGGCCGAGGTCCCGGATCAGCACGGTGCGCCGGTCGGCCAGGAACGGCGGGGTCAGGCAGGCGTCGATGACGGCGCCGATGTCGGGCTCCTCGGAGGAGAGGTCCTCCAGGCCCAGACCGCTCGGATCCGACGCCGTTACCTCGGCCAGCAGCCCGCTCAGGGACTGGGACACCAGCGACGCGTCGTCCCCCTTGACCAGATAGACCGGCAGCGGCGCCGTCACTGGCCGCCCTCCGGGCCCGGCGCCACGGCCAGTTGGGCCGGCCGGCCGGCCTCCGCCGGCACCGCCTCGGGCACCGGCGCCACCGGCACCGCCTCGGGCGCCGCCTCCAGCACGGCGGCCAGCGTGTCCCGCACCCGTCGGACGCCCTTGACGTCGTGGACCCGCAGCACCCGGGCCCCCCGGGCGATGCCGAGGGCGCAGGCGGCCAGGGTGGCCTCCCGCCGCTCCCCCACCTCCAGGTCGAGCAGCCGACCGAGGAAGGTCTTGTTGGACGCCGACAACAGCAGCGGGAAGCCCAGGCCGGCCAGCCGGTCCGAGGCCCGCAGCAGGGCGAGGGACTGCGGCCAGGTCTTGCCGAGATCCAGGCCGGCGTCGACCACTATCCGCTCGGCGGGGATACCGGCGGCGCCGGCCCGCGCCGCCATCTCAACCAGGGCGCCAGCCACGTCCTCCACCACGTCGGCATAGACCGGCTCGGGATCAGGGATGCGCGGCCCGAGGCGGATGTGGGTCGCCACCACGGCCGCGCCGGCGGCGGCGGCGGCGGGCAGATAGTCCGGATCGCAAAAGCCACTGATGTCATTGCCAATGACCGCTCCCGCCGCATACGCCAACCTGGCCACCCGGGCGTTCCACGTATCTACCGACACGGGTACCTCGAAGCGCTCGACCAGAGCCTCCACCGCCGGCACCACCCGCTCGATCTCCTCTTCCAGACCGACCTCGGGCCCGGGGCCGGCCTTGACGCCGCCCACGTCGAGGATGTCGGCCCCGTCGGCCACCAACCCGGCGGCCCGGTCCAGCATGGCCCCGAGGGCGAAGTGCGACCCTCGGTCGTAGAAGGAGTCGGGGGTCCGGTTGAGGATGCCCATGACCAGCGCCCGGGAGCGGAGGTCGTACCGGCGCCCGGCCAGGTCGAGGCACATCCCCGCTGCCGCCACCGGGCGGCTCAGAACAGGCGCGCCGTCAGGGCCCGGCGGTAGGTGGCCGTGCGGGGATCGTCCGGCCCCATGGTCTCCAGCAGATCGACAAACTCCTGCCTCGCCTCCTCATCCCCCTTCACCCGATCGAGCAGGGCGTCCAGGCGGGCTTCCATCCCGTCCTCGGCCACCCGGTCCACGGGGGTCTGGCCGCCGAGGCGGGCCAGGGCGGCTATGCGGCGGGTGTCGGCATCCTCGGGGATGCGGGCCAGGAGAGCGAGGGTCTCCTCCTCTTCTCCGCGCTCGGCCAGCATCTCGGCCAGGCCGACCACGGCGGCCCGGTGGTCGTGCTGGAGCTCCAGGGCCTTGCGCAGCGAGGCCTCGTCACCGGCCTGGGCCAGGAGGTCGGCTTCGGTGGGCTGGGGGGCCAGCTTGGAGACCCAGTCCCGCACCGCCGCCTCGGGCAGGGCCCCGATGAAGGAGTCCACCACCTGGCGGCCCTTGATGGCATAGACGGCGGGGATGGACTGGACCCGGAAGGCCTGGCCGATGCCGGGGTTCTCGTCCACGTTGACCTTGGCCAGCTCCACGGCGCCGTCGGTGGCGCCGACCACCCGCTCCAGGATGGGACCGAGGGTCTTGCACGGCCCGCACCAGGGGGCCCACAGATCCACGACCACCGCGACGGTGTCCGAGCGGGCCAGAACATCAGCTTCGAAGGTGGCATCGGTTACGTCGATCATCCACTTCGACGTTACCTGCCCCGGGCCCGAGCCGTCCCTCCCGGGCCGTCCGGGCGGAGGGCCGGTAGGTTTCCTTCCGTGAGTGAAACCGGGGGCGATGCGCAGGGACCGGAAGGCATCGACGTAGCCAGGGTGACGGCCTGGCTGGAGGCCAATATCCCCGGGGCGGCGGGGCCGTTCCGCTTCGACCTCATAGCTGGAGGGCGGTCCAACCTGACCTTCAAGGTCACTGGCGCCGACGGCTCGGCCTACGTGCTGCGCCGACCCCCGGTCAGCCATGTACTGCCCACCGCCCACGACATGTCGAGGGAGCACCGCATCATCTCCGCCCTGAGCCCCACGTCGGTGCCGGTGGCCCCCGCCCTCGGCTTCTGCGGGGACGAGTCGGTCAACGGCCGGCCCTTCTACGTCATGGGATATGTGGAGGGTCACATCCTGCGCGACCCGGCCAAGGTGGAGGCGGCGCTGGACAAGGAGGGACGTCGGCGGGCCAGTGAACAGATGGTGGACGTGCTGGCTGACATCCACGCCGTGGACGTTGACGCCGTGGGCCTCGGCGAGCTCGGCCGGAAGGAGGGCTACATCGAGCGCCAGCTCAAGCGGTGGTACGGCCAGTTCCGCCAGTCGGTGGAGGGCCGGGAGCGCCGGGTGCCGGCGGTGGACGAGGTCCATGACTTCCTCTCCGCCCGCATCCCGGACCAGGGCCCGGCCGCCATCGTGCATGGGGACTACCGCCTGGACAACACCATGCTCGGGGATGACGGCACCATCCGCGCAGTCCTCGACTGGGAGATCTGCACCCTGGGCGATCCCATGGCCGACCTCGGCCTGCTCATGGTCTACTGGGCCGAGGCGGGCGACACCCAGAGCGCCCTGGGCGTCTCGCCCACCGCCCTGCCCGGCTTCCTGTCCCGGGCCGAACTGTCAGCCCGCTACGCCGCCCGCACCGGGACGGACATGTCCGCCCTGCCCTTCTACATCGCCTTCGGTTACTGGAAGCTGGCCTGCATCCTGGAAGGAGTCTTCGCCCGTTACGAGGGCGGGGCCATGGGTGGGGACCGGGAGGGCATCGGCGGCTTCGGCGCCCAGATCGACAGCTTGGCCGAGGCGGCCCGCCGGGCGGCGGCGGAGCTCTGAGCGGACCAAGTGGCCCTGTACCGGCGGACCGATTCCCGCCAGCCCATCGACCCCGTTCTGGTCGTTCAACTCGACGGCTGGATCGACGCCGGCTTGGGTGGGGCCACGGCCATGGCCTCCCTGCTGGAGGGCGGGACGGAGGGACCGGTGGCTGTCTTCGACGCTGATGAGCTGATCGACTACCGGGCCCGGCGGCCCACCGTCCACATCCAGGACGGCATCAACCAGGGCCTGACCTGGCCCCAGCCCCGCCTGCTGCTGAGCACCGACCGGGAGGGCCGGGACATGCTCCTCCTGGTCGGCCCGGAGCCGGACATGCGCTGGGGCGCCTTCGTCAGCGAGGTGGTGAGCCTGGCCGTGGAGCTGGGGGTGCGGATGGCGGTCGGCCTCGGGGCCTTCCCCGCTCCGGTCCCCCACACCCGCCCCGTCCGCCTGGCTACCACCACCACCGAGGAGGGCCTGGCCGCCCGCATCGGTTTCGTTTCCGGGGACATCGAGGTGCCGGCCAACATCGAGGCCGCCCTGGAGGTCGCCTTCAGGGAGGCGGGTATCCCCGCCGTCGGGCTGTGGGCCCGCGTCCCCCACTATGTGGCCGCATTACCCTTCCCGGCCGCCAGCGCCGCCCTCATCAGCGGCCTGGCCATGGTGGCCGAGCTGTCCCTGGACACCAGCGGTCTGGAGACGGCTGCCGACGTAGCCGGCCGGCGGGTGGATGACCTCATTGCCAACAGCCAGGAGCACCAGGCCATGATCGCCCAGCTGGAGGCCACCGTGGACAGCAGCGAGGGCACTCCGATGAACCTGGGGGAGATCCCTTCGGGGGATGAGATAGCCGCCGAGCTGCAGCGCTTCCTGCGCGACCAAGACTGAGTGCATTGTGCGGCCTCCGGCCGCACGGTGCCGGCGGGGACCCCCAGCCCCGCCGGCCTGGCGTCACCCGGCCCAGCACGTCACCACCCGGCGCCGTTAACGTCGGCCCATGCGAGTAGACGGTGGTATCCCCGGAACCCTGAGCGATGTGCCGGCCGCGGCCAAGCGAGCCGAGGAGGCCGGTTATGACGGGGCCTGGTCGGCCGAGACCGGCCACGACCCCTTCCTGCCCCTGCTCCTGGCCGCCGAGCACACCGAGCGCCTCGAACTCGGCACCGGGATAGCCGTGGCCTTCGCCCGCAACCCAATGACCCTGGCCAGCCTGGCCAACGACCTCAACTGGTACTCGCGCGGCCGTTTCTTCCTCGGCCTGGGCTCGCAGATCAAGCCCCACATCGAGAAGCGCTTCTCCATGCCGTGGTCGCATCCGGCCCCCCGGATGCGCGAGCTCATCCAGGCCATGCACGCCATCTGGGACAGCTGGAACGAGGGCACCAAGCTCGACTTCCGGGGCGACTTCTACACCCACACTCTGATGACGCCCTTCTTCAGCCCCGGACCCAACCCCCATGGCAAGCCCAAGGTCTTCCTGGCCGCGGTGGGCGACGGCATGACCGCCGTGGCGGGGGAAGTGGCCGACGGCATGCTCGTCCACGGCTTCACCACCGAGCGCTACCTTCGGGAGGTGACCCTGCCGGCCATCGAGCGGGGCCTGGCCAAGTCGGGTCGCTCCCGGTCGGACTTCCAGCTCTCCTACCCGGCCTTCGTCGTCACCGGCGCCAGTGAGAAGGAGATGGCCGACGCCGAGATCGGCGTCCGGCGCCAGATCGCCTTCTACGGCTCGACCCCGGCCTACCGCCCGGTGCTGGAGCTGCACGGCTGGGGGGACCTGCAGACCGAGCTCAACACCCTGTCCAAGCAGGGCAAGTGGATCGAGATGGGTGAGCTGATCACCCCCGACGTGCTGGACGCCTTCGCGGTGGTAGGGGCCCCAGACAAGGTCGGCGGGCTCCTGCTGGATCGCTTCGGCAGCGCGGTCGACCGGATGAGCTTCTACGCCCCCTACCGCTCCGACGGGGACACCTGGGCCGACATCGTGGAGACCCTCAAGGCCGGCTGAGCCCGGCCCGCCGCCGGCGGCCGTCCCGTGGCGCCGGCCCGATAGGGGCGGCCCGAGAGGGGCGGCCAAGGCCCGGTTTGGAACTACCCGGCGCCGGGCCCGTAGCTTCTGGGCCCATGGGAAACAAAGTGCGGGCCTGGTCCATAACAGCCGAAGCCATTGCGGCTGAGCGGGAGAGGACCGGCGGCAAGGCCGCCGATGTAGACGTATCCAGGGTCATCCAGCTCGATGATCTCGAGCTGCGGGACGTGGGGCCCTCCGATGTCCGCATGCGCATCCTGGCCGTGTCGGCCGAGCACAACATCGACCACGCCGCCACCGCCGATACGGTCAACATCGCCGAGTTGCGGGGCGGGCGGATCTACCCAGGCAACTCGGCGGTGGGCGAGGTCATCGAGACCGGCGCCAACGTCAAGCGCTTCAAGCCCGGGGACGTCGTCATCACCCACTGCAACGGTGAGCCCGACCGCTACGGCTTTCCCCTGCGCATCTGGGCCTACGACCAGCCCGAGTCCATCGGCTGGTACGCCGAGGAGGCGGTGGTGGGCGACTGGCAGCTCATCCCGGCCCCGCTCGAGTCCGGCCTCAACCTCTGGGAGATAGCCGCCCTGCCCCTGCGGGCGCCGACGGCGTATCACATGTGGCGCCGGGCCCTTGGCATCTACCGGATCAAGGTCCCCCGGGAGCGGCGGTCCCATCTCAACGTCCTCGGCTTCGGCGGTGGCGTGTCCGAACTGTTCCTGATGCTGGCCAAGTCAGAAGGCCACACCGCCTATTTCTGCTCGGGCAGCCCCGAGCGGCGGGAGGCCTTGGAGAAGATGGGCATCATCGGCATCGACCAGCGCCAGTACAACCGCTTTGCCGCCCGCGAGGACGTGAGCGCCTTCCGTAAGCACGTCAGCTCCCTCACCGGCGGGGACGACATGCACCTCGTCTGCGACATGCTGCGCGGCCCCGTCTTCCCGGCCGGCCTGGCCGTGGCCGCCCGTGAGGGGGTCAACATCAGCGCCGGCTGGCAGCTCTCCCAGGTGGTCGAATACAACTCCACGCTCATGTCGGTCAAGCAGGTCACCATCGACCACACCCACTATGAAACGGTGCAGGGCGCCGAGGCTGCCACCGATCTCTACGGCTCGGTCTTCCGCCCCACCATCCACAAGGAGATCTACCCCTTCGAGCAGTTGAGCCGGGCCTTTGCCGAGATGCACGCCAACACCCAGACGGGCATACCCATCATCCGGGTAGCCGACCGGCTGCCCGATTCGGTGAAGGCGCTGGCGCCCTAGGGCGGGCTGGCGCCGGGCGGCGCCGGCCGCGGGGCGCCCCCGCCTCAGGCGACGACGTTGACCAGCGCCGGCGGGCGCACGATGACCTGCCGGGGCGCCTGACCGGCCAGCAGTTCGATGACCCGCTCCGAGGCCAGGGCCAGCGCCTCCGCCTCGGCCTCACTGATGGACGCGTCCACCTCGATGCGGTCCCGGACCTTTCCGTTGACCTGGACGATCATGGTGGTGCGCTCCAGGCGGGCCAGCTCCGGATCGGCCTGGGGCCAGGTCTCGGTGTGGATGTGGCCACCCCGCCGGCGCTCCCACAGCTCGGCCGTGATATGCGGCGCCATCGGGGCCAGCAAAAGCAGCAGGGTGTCCACGGCCGGGGCGATGGTCGCCCTCCGGGCTCCATCCGGGCTGCGCCCGTACCGGTACAGGCCGTTGACGAACTCCATCAGGGCCGCCACCGCCGTGTTGTAGGACCAGCGCTCGAAGTCATCATCGATACGCTGGATCAGCCGGTGCACCGATCGGGTCACCTCCCGGTCGGCGTCGGTCTCGTCCCGGTCGATCACCGGGAAGGCGTCGGGATCCTCGGAACCCACCCGCCAGACCCGGGCCAGGAACCGGCTGCAACCCTCGACTCCGACCGTCTCCCAGTCCACGTCATCGGCGGGCGGGCCGGCAAAGAGGTGGGACAGCCGCAGCACGTCCGCGCCCACCTCGGCCAGTACGTCATCGGGTGAGACCAGGTTGCCCTTCGACTTGGACATCCGGGTGCCGCCCAGGCGCACCATCCCCTGGGTGAACAGGGTGGCGAAGGGCTCGCGCAGACCCTTGGGGACCAGCCCGATGTCGCCCAGGGCCCGGGTGAAGAAGCGGGCGTAGAGCAGGTGCAGGATGGCGTGCTCGATGCCCCCGATGTAACGGTCCACCGGCATCCAACGCTCGGCCGCGGCCGGGTCGAAGGGCACGTCGGCGGCCCAGGGGTCGCAGAAGCGCAGGAAGTACCAGGACGAATCCACGAAGGTGTCCATGGTGTCGGTCTCGCGCTCGCCCGGACCGCCGCAGCCCGGGCACTCGACGTGCAGGAAACCCTGGTGGTAGCGCAGCGGGGACTCCCCCGTGGGTCGGAACTCCACGTCGTCGGGAGCCACCACTGGCAGCTGGTCTTCGGGGACCGGGACCATGCCGCAGTCGGGGCAGTAGATGATGGGGATGGGACAGCCCCAGAAGCGCTGCCGGCTGACCAGCCAGTCCCGCAGGCGGTAGTTGACCCGCCGGGTCCCGATGCCCTTTTCCTCCAGGAAGGCGATGGCGGCCGCCTTGGCCTCGGCCATCTCCATGCCGTCCAGCCAGGCGCTGTTGATGGATACGCCTTGGCCGGTATAGGCCTCACCCTCCCAGCCCTCGGGCGGCTGGACGGTGCGGATGATGGGCAGGCCGTAGGCGCGGGCGAAGTCCCAGTCCCTTTGATCCTCCCCGGGCACGGCCATGATCGCTCCGGTCCCGTAGCCCATCAACACGTAGTCGGCCAGGTAGACCGGCACGGGCTGGTCGTTGAAGGGGTTGATGACGTAGCTCCCGGTGAAGGCGCCCCGCTTCTCCAGGGCTCCTTCGGTGGACTGGCGCTCGATATCGCTGCTGTGCTTGACCTTCTCCACGAAGGCCTCCACCTCCACCCGCTGAGCCTCGGTGGTCAGCTCCCCCACCAATGGGTGCTCGGGGGCGACCACGGCGTAGGTCATTCCGAAGGCGGTGTCGGGCCGGGTGGTGAAAACGGACACAGTCAGGTCATCCCGGCCCTGGACGGCCATGTCGAACTGGGCCCCCTCTGAGCGGCCGATCCAGTTGCGCTGCATGGTCTTGACCCGCTCGGGCCAGTTCAGGTCAACCAATCCGGCCAGCAGGTCATCGGCGTATGAGGTGATGCGGAAGAACCACTGCTCCAGGTTGCGCTTGGTAACCACATCGCCCGAGCGCTCGCAGGTCCCGTCGGCCAGCACCTGCTCATTGGCCAGGACGGTCTGGCAGCCCGGGCACCAGTTGACCGGGGCCATGGCCCGGTAGGCCAGGCCCGCCTCCAACAGGCGCAGGAAGATGACCTGGGTCCAGCGCATGTAGGAGGGGTCGTGGCTATGGACCTGGCGGCGCCAGTCGTAGATGGCGCCGATGGCCCGCAGGCTGGCGCTCAGCTCATCGATGCGGGCGTCGGTGAAGGAGCGGGGGTGGGCGCCGGTCTTGATGGCGGCGTTCTCGGCCGGCAGGCCGAAGGAGTCGAACCCGATGGGGCTCAGCACCCCGTAGCCGTTCATGGTCCGGTGCCGGACGATCAGGTCCCCGTAGGTGTAGTTGCGGACGTGGCCCATGTGGGCCCGGCCACTCGGGTAGGGATACATGGAAAGGACGTAGAAGGCCGGGCGCGGGTCATCGTTTTCGATCTCGTAAGTGCCCTCATCGGCCCAGTGGGCCTGCCACTTCTTTTCGATTCCGGCAAAGTCGTAGGCCTCGGCCATCACGGAATGGTACTGACTGGTCCCCTCCCATTCGTCGGTTTAAGACGGCCCCGGAGCCCGGTCCAGGCTGCCGACCGCACCGGCCGGCATGTCGGCGGCCATCCGGGGCGGGGGTAGCGTCACTCCCTCGATGAGGCGCCAGCAGAACCATCCGGGTCCGTGCCGGAGCTGAGCCGCCCGGTCGGCCTCGGTCTGGCCGCCCGGGGCTCGGTCCGGGAGATGCTCCGTTGGGCGGAGCGGGCCGAGCGGGCGGGACTGGACTCCATCTGGCTGCACGAGAGCTACTTCGAGCGCGACGCCATCACCTACGCCTCGGCCCTGGCCGAGCAGATCCCGAGGCTGCAGATAGCCCTGGGTGCCCTCTCCCCTCTGACCCGCAATCCGGTCCTTACGGCCATGACGATCAGCTCTCTGGATGACATGGCCCCGGGCCGGATCATCTGCGGCCTGGGCTCCGGCCTTCCCCTGCGCCTGACCCAGATGCAGGTTCCCTACACCCCCGCCGGGGCCATCGCCCAGATCGGTGAAGCCATCGACACCATGCGGGCCCTCTGGCGAGGGGAGCGCATCCCGGTTCCGGGCGCCCCCGAGCTGGTCCCCATGTTCGACCCCGTCCACCGCGTCCCCATCTACGTGGCTGGCTACCGGACGGCCATGGTGGAACTGGCCGCGGCCAAGGCCGACGGCTACCTGGCCCGCCCGGCCGAGTCGCTGGCCAGCCTGGCCGGGATCATCGAGCGGCTCCGCCGGGCCGAGGCCACCGCCGGCCGGCAGGCCGGGTCGGTGACCACCGCCGGTTATCTCCTCAGCCTGGTCGGGCCCAACCGGCGGGAGGCACTGAACCGGGCCAAGCGGGAGCCCTTCGTCATCTACATGATGAGCGTGCTGTCCGATCTGTCTCTGGATCGGGCCGGTCTCCCCCACCAACTACGCGACGACGTGGCCGCCGCCTGGCGGGCCGAGGAGTACCACCGGGCCGCCGGCTTGCTGCCCGATGAACTGCTCGACGCCTTTCTCCTGTGCGGCAGCCCCGAGGACGTAGCCGAGCGGGCCTGGCAGTTCCAACAGGTCGGCCTGGAGCGGCCTCTACTCCAGCCGGTGGTCCAGGACGATGACCAGATCGACGGTGTCATCACTGCCGCCGGCATCCTGGGCCGGTCCGGCTATGTCGGGGCGGGCTCGGCGGTGGCGCGGCCGTCCCGGGGCCGGCCGTGGTCACGGGCAACCAACCGCGGGGCGGCTGCGGACGGCGCCGGGGGCGGCGGCGCGATCGAGGCCCGCCGCCCACTCGCTGACCGGCTGTCGGCCTGGTGGGAGGTCATGCGCCCGTTCAGCCTTACCGCCAGTGCCGTGCCCGTGGCCGCCGCCGTGGCCCTGGCCGCCGCAGGCCCGGGCCGGCTCCGGTGGAGCCTGGCGGTGGCGGCCCTGGTGGCCGCCACCTTCATCCATCTGGGCACCAACATCGTCAACGAAGTCTTCGACGTCCGCAAGGGAGTCGACACCATCACCACCCCCCGGGCCAGCCTGGCCATCCTGCGGGGCCGCATCAGCGAACGCGAGGCCCTGGGACTGGCCGGCGCCTTTCTGACCGGGGCCGTAGTCGTCGGCGCCTGGATGGCCTACGTCCGGGGCTGGCCGGTCATCCTTCTCGGACTGGTGGGGCTCATCGGCGGGGTCGGCTACACCGCCCCACCCCTGCGGCTCAAGTACCGGGCTCTCGGCCTACCGGTGGTCTTCGCTCTCATGGGCCCGGTCATGGTGGAGGGGACCTACTACGTCCTGCGTCACCGCCTCTCGGCCGGGGCCCTAGCCGTGAGCGTGCCGGTGGGCCTGCTGGTGACAGCCATCCTCCACGGCAACGAGTGGCGCGACATCGCCGATGACGCCCGGGCCGGCATCAGCACCGTCTCCATCCGCATCGGCGGCCGGGCAGCCCACCTCGGCTACGTCGGCCTGGTGATGGGGGCATTCCTGGCCGTGACCGCAGCCGTGGTGGTGGGCGCCGTCCCCCGCCAGGCCGCCGCCGCCGACCTGTCCGCCCCGCTGCTGGTGGCGGCCGTCCGCGCCGCCGACCTGGGAGCCAGGGGCGAGCGCCGCTCCATCGCCAAGATCGATCTGTCCACCGCCCGCCTCCACGCCGTCTTCGGCGCCCTTCTGGTGGCCGGCCTTGCCCTGGCCGCCTGATGTCGGAGCGCAGCCGCACCGCCGGGGCCCTAGCCCTGGCCGCCGCCTGCTTCGGAGCCACCTTCCGGGGCCCCCGAGCCAGCTTCTGGAACCGCATGACCGGCACCGGTGCCGCCCTCGGCGGATTGAGCCTCCTCCGGGAGTCCGGATTGCGCCGCCTCCGGCCCCGGCCGCGGCATATGGTCGAGGGGGCCCTGGTAGCCGGCGGCCTGTATGGGGTCTTCCGGGTCGGGGATGTCCTGGCCCGGCGGATCATGCCCGACGGCGCCGGGGACATCGAGGACATCTACAGCCTGCGCCACGGCCAGAACGACCTGGCCATCGCCACCCGCCTGGCCACCGTGATCGGCCCGGCCGAGGAGTTGTTCTGGCGGGGCCACCTACAGGGCCGGCTGGCCGCGCACCGGGGCCGCTGGCCCGGCGCCGCACTGGCCGCCGTGGCCTACGGCGGCGTCCACGTCAGTTCGGGCAACCCCACCCTGGTCGGGGCCGCCTCCGTGGCCGGCGCCTGGTGGTCGGCCCTGGCCGCCCTGGGCGTGGACATGGAGTCCCTGATCGTCAGCCACATCCTCTGGGACATAGTGATCTTCCTGGTGGCCCCGACCACGCCGGCGGCTTCCTAGGCTTCGGGTACGCTGTCGGCTCCCTCGGGGGCGTAGCTCAGTTGGTAGAGCGCTTGCATGGCATGCAAGAGGTAGAGGGTTCGATCCCCTTCGCCTCCACCGAGACCGCCCTGGTCAGGACACCCGCGCCGTCGCAGTTTTGCCAGTTCTGGTCGCAAAGTTGCGTTTTTGGGAGCCAAATGGGAGACAAACTCCCGGCTGAGCCGTTCTGAACGGCGCCGAAAGCCCCTACGGACATCAGGCCCGGCGTTCAAGTCCGGTATGGACAGGACGCAGGCAGGGCCGAGCAGGCGCTCCCGGACCTCCCACAGCCTGGCCTCAGCGGCCGCGACCTTGTCCTGAGCCGCCAGCAACTCCTTGGCGGGGAGCGGTACGAGGTGCAGGCCCTGCTCGAGGACAGCGGCAGCGGCCTCCCACGTAACTCTCTCTGCGGCCCGCTATGTACGGCTGGCTCCAGGTTGAGCCGCGGGCGGAGTCTCCCCTCCCAACCCATCCCCGAACGTCCCTCCAAAGCTACGCCTGTTTGAGGGCGGGGCTTTCAATAGTTCGGTAGTACGCTGTGAATTAGACCATCGCGTTGGTGCCTCTGCGGGAGGTTTGTTGACATCGCTGACCACGCCGGCTTTGACCGGTGAGGGCACCCGCACGAACACTCTCCGTCCTGGATGCCCCCAGCGCGCCGGGAGCGGCTCTCCGCCATCGGGGATCGAGGTGTCGGTGGGGAACCATGGAGCCGAGGTGGACGCCTACAGGGCACAACTCGTGCAGATGCTTAAAGCCGGGGCGACACCTTGACCGGCGATGTCAAGGTGATCGTGCTCGTGGCCGATGACGATGAGGGAATACGCGATACCACCGCCGCCATCCTGAGGTGCGTGGGTTACACCGTTGTCGAAGTACAGGACGGGGAAGCCGCCTTGGCGGAGTTGGCCATAACCTCATTCACGGTCGCGGTGCTGGACGTGCGCATGCCGAAACGGGACGGCATCTCGGTCGTCGAGACCCTCGATCCTGAACCTCCGCCGCCCGTGATACTGATGGCATCGGCGTATGACTTCTCCCCCGAGCTTCGAGACCAGCTCTCCCCAAGGGTCTTCAAATATCTGAAAAAGCCAGTCCCCCCGAGCCTGCTGATAGAAGCAGTTCACGAAGCAGCACGAGGTTTAGAGCCGTAGAGAGGCTGCGCACTCATGAACCCTCCAGCGTTCCAACCTGACGATGCGGAAGTCGTTCTCGTCGTCGACGACGACGATTCGTTGCGCGAAAGTGTTCGGGCCGTGCTGGCTACGGTTGGGATTCGCTCGGTCGGTGCCAGCTGTGCTCGCGAGGCGCTCCGCCTGCAAGCCATCCACCGTCCTGCCGCCGCACTGGTCGACTATCGACTGCCCGACGGGAGCGGGATCCAGCTCGCACGGCAGCTGAAAGAACTATGCCCTGAGTCACCCGTCCTCCTCCTCACCGGCCACGTCACCCTTGACTCAGCGCTTGCCGCAGTCGGCCAGCTGGATGCCTACCTGACGAAGCCGGTTCCGCCAGACACGCTCCTCCAATCGGTAATCCATTCGCTCATTCGGCACCGACTGGTGGTCGAGAACCAACAGTTGGTCGAGCGGCTCGAACGATTGAACGCGCACCAGGCCTCCTATGACTCGGTCACTGGACTGCCGAATCGAGCACTCCTCAACGTGTGCCTCGCCGAGGCGGTCGCCTCCCTCTCCGCCGCGAACACTTCCCTGGCGCTTTTCTTCATCGACCTTGATGGATTCGAGGTTCTCAATGACGTCTTCGGTCATCAGGTGGGCGACGAGTTACTGCGCCAGATGGGCAACCGCCTTATGGAGCTGCGCCGCGAAGGAGACACGGTCGCCCGGTTCGGTGGGAACGAACTCGTCGTGGTCTGTCCGGATACCGATGTCGCCAGTGCGGACTCCTTCGGAGATCTTCTGGTCGAACTGTTGGCCCTCCCCGTCGAAATCAAAGGAATTGAGCATCGCCTCCGGCCTTGCGTCGGGATCGTCGTGACCGATTCGGGTGCACCACGGCAAAGTCCCGCGACGCTCCTTCAAGACGCGGACACCGCGAAATACCTGGCCCGCCAGAGGAAACATGCGGGCTGGGAGCATTTCGACATACGCATGCGCAAACGCGTTGTCAACCGATACGAGATAGAGCGTGGATTGCGCAGCGGGCTCGATACTGATTTCGCCCTCGTGTACCAACCAATCATCGACCTGGCCTCGGACAACCTGGTCGGAGCGGAGGCGCTCCTGCGCTGGGACCGCGCCGGCCACGGGATCCAGCTCCCGGGGGCCTTCTTGGACGTGGCCGAGGAGGCGGGGCTCATCGTGCCGATCGACAAATGGGTTCTCGGACAGGCCCTGTCGGATCTCGTGATCTGGCGCGCGGTTGAGGATCTGCCGCCGGGCTTCCGGCTGTGGGTGAACGTCTCCCCCCATCTACTGAACTGATGAAGGGGTCGAAGAGACGCTCGGCATTCGCCGGGTCGATGCCCGGCCCGCTGTCTTGCGCAGTGATCTCGGTGAAGCTGCCAGTCCTGGAACTAGCAAGGCGTAGTGAGCCGCCCTCAGGCATTGCCTGATAGGCATTCGTAACGACGTTGGTGAGCATTTGGATCAGCAGCGCCTTGTCCGCCTCTACCGCCGCTCCCGGTTCGGGCACCGATACGACCGTGCCCGACGGCGGAGGAGCCGATTCGAGGACCGCGTCGATCAGCTCACGCAGGTCGAGCCGGTCAAGCTGGGGCGCGCGTTCGCTCATGAACGTGGTCAGGTCCTCGGCCAGCGCCGCCGCCCGACTGGTCTCACGCTCCGCCAGATCCAAGGAGCGATCAATGTCGGCATCGTCGCGACCTACGAGTCTCCTGCGGACGAGATATAAGGCGTTGATGGTCGCGCCCAGCGGGTTGCGCAGCTCGTGGCCGATCATGGTCGCCATCTCGCCAACGGCCGATAGACGTTCGCGCCGAACCAGCTCGCGCTGGCTGGCTTCGAGCTCCTCGGTGCGCTCGTCCACCATCTGCCTGGCGTAGTGTTCCCGCCGCCCGAGGAGGTCGACCACTCCGCCAAGCGAGAGAGCGAGCACGAGGCCCACCCCCAGCAGGATCCAGGGGAAGGCGTTGGGCCACGTGCCGGCTAGCCCCGTCCTCCGCACATGGGTGAGGGTGGGTTGACCGCGAAAATATTTGCCACGATGCAGGAATTGCGCGAGAAGGCGCGAAAAGCCTGTCATGGCGAAACTACATCGTTGGGATTTCGGTCCGCCGAGCGTG
>DATLUK010000300.1:0-2383 GCA_035533195.1 Acidimicrobiales bacterium
AGTCACCGCCGGACTGGCCCCCGGGTTGTCCACCCGGGCCTTCATCTTCAACACTCTCCTGTTGGACAAGTCCGTTGATGACCGGCTGCGCCACTACGACCACTGGTTGGCCAGCCGGAACCTGGCCAACGAGGCCAGCGATGACTCCGTGCAGGCCCTGGTCCATGCCGTCCGGAACCGCTACGACATCCCCCAACGTTGGTATTCGCTCAAGGCCCAACTGCTCGGCGTCGATCGCCTGGCCGACTACGACCGCCTGGCCTCGGTAGCCGACCAGGACACCCAGGTTCCTTGGGACGAGGCCAGGGCGATCGTCATCGACTCCTACGCCTCCTTTTCGCCTTCGATGGCCGAGGTAGCCGGGCGCTTCTTCGATGAGGAGTGGATCGACGCTCCGGTGCGGCCCGGCAAGCGAGGCGGCGCCTTCTGTTCCTACACCGTTCCTTCCGTGCATCCCTACGTGATGCTCAACTACACGTCCCGTCCCACCGACGTCCTAACCCTGGCCCACGAGCTGGGTCACGGGCTGCATGCCTACCTGGCCCGCCATCAGGGTCCTTTCCACCAGTCCACCCCCCTGACCCTGGCCGAGACGGCGTCGGTATTCGGTGAGACGGTCGTATTCGGCCGGCTGCTGGGAGACGCTCCCGATCCGACCGCCCGGTTGTCGCTACTGGCCGCCAACCTCGACGGCCAGGTGGCCACCGTGTTCCGTCAGACGGCCATGAACCAGTTCGAGGACAGGGCCCACCGGGCCCGCCGCTCCGAGGGGGAGTTGTCCGTCGAGCGCATCGGAGCCATCTGGGCCGAGACCCAGGCCGAGCTCCTGGGCGACGCCGTCAGCATCACCGAGGGCTACCGCACCTGGTGGTCCTACATTCCCCACTTCATCGGCACGCCCGGATACGTCTACGCCTACTCCTACGGACAGCTCCTGGCTCTGTCGGTATACCGCCAGTACGCCGAGCAGGGCTCGGACTTCGTCCCGCGGTACCTACACCTGCTCGAATCCGGGGGCTCGGACCGCCCGGAGGCACTGGCAAAGATCGTCGGGTGCGACCTGGCCGACCCCGGATTCTGGGATGGTGGCCTCACCATCATCGAAGAGCGGCTCGAAGAGGCCGAGACGGTCGCCCACCAGGCCGGGCGCCTGGCTTCCTAGCCAATGGTGGAGCCGGGCGGCTCCGCCCCCGTCCCGCCCGGACGCGACAAGAGGGCGGCAACGCCGCCCTCTTGTCACTTCACTCAGCGACGAGAGTCAGTCCCCGATCATGATCGGCTCGTCATCCTCCACGCCCTGGCCGAGCGGGATTTCATCGACGCCGCCACCCTCACCGATCCCCACCTGTTTGCGGATCTTCTCGTTGAGCTCGATCATGACCTCGGGGTGATCGGTCAGGAACTGCTTGGCGTTTTCCCTACCCTGGCCGAGCTGTTCGCCCTCGTAGGTGAACCAGGCTCCCGCCTTCTTGATGAAGCCAAGATCGACCCCGACGTCCAGGAGGGAACCCTCACGGCTGATGCCACGGCCGTAACCAATGTCAAACTCTGCCTGTTTGAAAGGGGCGGCGCACTTATTCTTCACCACCTTCACCCGGGTTCGGTTGCCCACCACCTCGGCGCCGTCCTTGATCGACTCGATTCGGCGGATGTCGAGCCGCACTGAGGAATAGAACTTGAGAGCCCGGCCGCCGGGCTGAGTCTCATTACTCCCGTAAATGACCCCAATCTTCTCCCGGAGCTGGTTGATGAAAAGAGCGATGGTGTTGGATCGGGAAAGGTTGCCTGTCAGCTTGCGCAGGGCCTGGGACATGAGCCGGGCCTGCAATCCGACGTGGCTGTCGCCCATCTCTCCTTCGATCTCGGCCCGTGGCGTCAGGGCGGCCACCGAGTCGATAACTATGACGTCCATGGCCCCGGAGCGGACCAGGGTGTCGGTGATCTCGAGGGCCTGCTCTCCCGTGTCCGGCTGGGAGATCAGCAGGTCATCGATGTTGACCCCGATGGCCTTGGCGTAAACCGGGTCCATGGCGTGCTCGGCGTCGATATAGGCGCAGATACCGCCGTTGCGCTGGGCCTCGGCCACCACGTGCATGGCCAGGGTCGACTTACCCGATGACTCCGGGCCGTAGAGCTCGACGACCCTGCCCCTCGGCAGACCCCCGATGCCCAGGGCCAGGTCCAGGGCTAGGGCCCCGGTTGAGATGGCCTCGATGTTCATGTGCAGGTTGTCGCCCATCCGCATGATCGAGCCCTTACCGAATTGCTTCTCGATCTGGCTGAGCGCCATTTCCAAAGCCTTGTCCCGTTCCACCGCGATCTCCTCTCATCCCAGGAGCGGTACCCGCACCCGGCGTATGTCGATGGCGTCAACGTACGGAGA
>DATLUK010000301.1:0-30922 GCA_035533195.1 Acidimicrobiales bacterium
GCCCACGGCGTTCAGGTCCACGTCCACCCACCCGGTGAAGCGGGAGGGCTCCACATTCCATTGGCTCTGGCCGTGCCGTAGGAGAACGAGCTGGCTCATAGGGCAGGAGAGTAGGTCGGAGTCGTAGGATCCAGTTAGAGAGTCATCTTAGGGGGGCCCATGAAGAGGTTTCTGCCGGTGGACGAGTTGGCCCGGGACGGCCGCTTCGCCTGGATCCACGAGGCCGAGCGCCAGAACGACCCCCGCTCCGGGCCCCAGAGCAACGGTAACTACCAGCGGGCACCTCGCTTCTCCCCCGAGGATGAGGACAGCCTGGACCGGGCCCGGGTGCTCATGCACGGCATCTTCATGGGCGAGGTCCAGGCCCTGGAGGGGGCCGGCCGGACCTGTTGGGACTTCGACACCGGCTCAGGGGAGGACGAGGCCCCCTACGCCTTGAAGCTGGACATGGCCCGCCAGTGCTGGGACGAGTCCCGCCACGTGGAGATCTCCATCAAGCTGGCCGAGTGGATGGGCACCGGCATCGGTGAGTTCGGGGAGGGCCGGGGCCTCTACCAGGCCGCCTGCAACCCCGACCCGGCCCTGCGCCTCACGGCGGTCAACCGGGGCATCGAGGGCCTGGCCATCGACGTGTTCGCCACCATGCGCAAGTTCGGCCAGGCGGCGGGGGACCCGGTCCTCACCTTCTGCGAGGACTGGATGCTGGCCGATGAGGTCACCCATGTGAAGATGGGATCGGACTGGCTTCGTCGTCTCACCGCCGATGACCCCGAGCGGCGGGAGCGGGCTCTGGAGTTCCAGCGCCTGGTGGACAAGATCTTCTCGGGCGCCGGCCGTGCGGAGGAGAGCAAGGAGGACGCCCGCCAGTTCCGCAAGCTGGCCGGTTTCAGCGATGAGGACATCGATGCGGCCCACGTGCCCCTGGGAGTCGAGGAGGAGCGGGAGGCGCGCATGCGCCTGGTGGCCGGCTCACGCACGGGCCCGGTCCCGGCCGAGACGGCTTAGTCGGCGGTTCTCGGTATGCGCGCTGCGGTCACTCTCTATGTCAATGCTCCACCGGACAAGGTCTGGGGGCTAGTCAGCGACATCACCAAGATGGGCGAGTACAGCCCGGAAGTGGTCGAAGCCGAGTGGATGGACGGCGCCACCGGACCGGCCCTCGGGGCGCGCTACCGGGGCCACGTCAAGCGGAACGAGAATTGGCCCGTCCTCTACTGGACCACATGCAAGGTCACCGAGTGCGTGCCGGGCGAGGTCTTCGAGTTTGCCGTCGTAATGCGCGACCGGCCGGTCAACACCTGGCGCTATGAGTTCCGAGCCACGGGTGGCGGGACCGACGTCACCGAGTCGTTCGACCTCGGGGACAACTTCTTTACCAAACTCTGGCGGCCACTGGGCGGGTTCATGCGGGAGCGCCGCAACCAGCGGGACATGCTCCGGACCCTTGAACGGGTCAAGGCGGTAGCCGAGCGTTCGTAGGTCGCTTGACGATCTACGGGTAGTACGGAGGCTCACCGGTGGGGAACTGGCCCAGTCCGAAACGCTTGCCTGCGTAGATCTCCAGGTAGGTGCCGGTCTTGCCGTTGGCCGATGACGTACCGCTGGCGTCCCAGTAGATCTGGCGGGAGTCATCGATGGCGGTGTGGAAGCCCTGGTTGAAGTTCCACGTGCCGGCCTGTCCGGTTCCGGGCGGGATCTTCGCAGTGTTGGCGCCGATGGCCGCCGCCGTGAGGTCGGGCCCGGCTATCTGGAGTTGGTTGAACATCGAGACCAGCTCGAAGTAGTCCACCGCCGTGGAGGGGTTGAGCGGCACGCCGGAGGCGGTCAGCACCCGGCCGGCCTCCCCATGGGGGTCGAGGATCGAGGCGGTGGAGGCGGCCTGGGACAGGCCGAAGAGGTGGTTGGTGATTGCCTTCTGGTCCCACAGCTGGGCCCAGTTGTCGGTGTCGGTCAGGGCCACGCCGATGAGGGCCCACTCCGGGTAGTAGTTCTGCTGGACGGCGTCCTGGGTGAGGAAGATGGGGGATATGGGGTCGCAGGCCAGCACCACGGTGGTGTCGTCATTGGCGGCAAACTGGATGATCGCCTTCTGGGCGTCCTGGGGGAAGGTGGAGACGTCCAGGGCGTAGTCGTACTGGTCCTCCCGGCTCTTGGCCACGTGGTACTGGCTCTCCTCCACCTGGGCGATCTGGTTGGCGCAGGACTCGTAGCCGGCGTTGTTGGGGACGTAGGTGCCGAACTTCCTCTGCTTTCCGTTCAAGGGGACGACGCCGTCGGAGCCGGCCCACTTGGTCGGGTACTGGGCCAGCTGCTTGCCTGCCCATTCGCCCACCTCGTTGGCGATCAGCGTGCAGTTCATGGTGATGCCCCACACGTAGGGGTTCCAGGACTTGTACATGTACTCGGGGTAGTAGGCCGCTCCCTCGGGGATGTAGAGGTGGTAGCGCGGCGCGCAATCGGAGAAGGGCTGGGATTCGAATATCCCGCCCCAGTTGAAGTCCCCGAAGGCGTGCAGGGAGTTGGCGGCGGTGTCGGCGTCGGCGCAGGCGGCGGCCTGGCCCTGGCCCAGGGACTCGTTGGTGCCGTTGCCCTGCCCGTTGAACAGGTCCAGCTTGACCTGGCGGCCGTAGAGCTCGAACTGGGTGTTCAGGTATTTGACGATCTGTTGGATGTAGCCCCAGTTGGCGTCATTGCTGACCCCTCCGGCCGCCTCACCCTCGGCCTGGCCGGCCAGGGCGTTGGCCCCGCTGGCGTCGGAGTCCTTCCTGACGGCGATGTTGATGGCGGTGGCCGTCACGCCGTTGGCCGTGGCCCCCCCGTTGTTGCCGGCGAACTTGGCCACGCAGTAGTCGGCGTAGGCGGAGTAGGGGATCTGGCGGACGCCGGGCCCACAGGCGGTGCCGCCCCGGGTGATGCCGGTTCCGACCGTCACGGTCCCGATGGGACCCGAAGCGGAAGATCCGCCCGAGGACACCACCGCTCCGCCCGCCCCGGTCTGGCCCGAGGAACCGCCGGACCCGCTGGACCCGCCGGCCCCGCCGGCCCCGCCGGCCCCGGCCCCCGCCCCGGTCCCCGCTCCCCCCGAGGACGCGGCCGACCCCGAGGACTGGGTGGCTGACGCGCTCTGGCCAGAGCCCCCCGCGCTGGTGGAGCCGCCGCCGGCGCTCAGAGAGCTGCTGGCTGTCCGGGAGCTGGGGCCGGAGCCGTTCACTGCGGGAAGGACGCCCAGAGCCACCGCCCCGATCAGCCCGGACACGTAGAGGAGGGCGTATCGGCGCACGTGGTAGGCCACCAGCAGTGATGTCCGGGCGAAGGGATCGGTCAGTGAACCGATCTGCTCGGTCTGGCGATGGGCTGAGGTAGGCATGCCCCACTCCTTCGATCCCGGCCGAGGTCCCCCCAGAGCCGGAACACCGAGCCTAGAGACATTTGCGGCGAAATGACCGTCAGACGCAAAACACGCCGCGTCGGCCTCGGTCAAACCGACGAGGGAGCCACCGGGGGCGGCTGGGCCCCCGCCGCCTCGGGTACGGAAAGGACTTCCCCGGCCAGGGTGTCGGTGCCCGGCAGGGACCAGTCGGCGTGATCGGCCAGCCGCAGCTCGGGCATCATCACCATCACCGCCACGGAGACGGCCGCCGCCGGCACCGTCCAGAGGAGGCCCGAGTGCAGGGCGGCGGCGAAGGCCGCGACCAGGCTGTGGCGCACCCCGGTGGGCAAAGCCCTGACCGCCGTCGGACTGCCCTGCAGGGCTGCCTGGGAAAGTCGTTGACGGACCGACGCCGGGACCAGAGCGGTGATGTTGGCGTTGACTCGGGTGTTGTAGATGCCGAGGCCGATGGCAGCCCCGAAGGACAGGCCGATGGACCGGAAGAAGCCCACGGCGGCCGTAGCGGCACCGATGTCGTTCTGGAGGACCGAGTTCTGCACGATCACGACCACGATCTGGAAGCCGATGCCGATCCCGACCCCGGTCAGGGCCATGAAGGCAGCTCCGTCCAAACGCGAGCTCGACGCGCCCAGCGTCAGATAGAGCGCTAGCCCACCGGTGGCCACGGTCTGTCCCAGCACGGGCGCCCACTTGTACCGGCTCCAGCGGCTGACCAGTCGACCGGTGATGATCGACGCCAGGGTGTTGCCGGCCACGAAGGGCAGGATCAGCACCCCCGAGAGAGTGGCCGACGCCCCCGTCACCACCTGGAAGAAGAGCGGCATCAGTGTCCACCCCGCTTGTATGGCCAGGCCGAAGAGAATCGACCCGACAGCAACGGCATTGAACCGGCTGTTGCGGAAGAACCGCATAGGAAGGATCGGTTCCCGAGCACGCTTCTCGACGACCACCAATCCCAGCCCGAGTACCACAGCGACTCCCAGCAACTCCCAAACCGAGCCGTTGGAGAATCCGCGCTTTCCCTCCGCCCACGTCACGGCCAGGAGCAGACATGCGGAAACCCCGACGAGGAGTAGGGCACCGAGGTAATCGATGACCACCTTGCCGACGCGATGACGCGGGACCCGCAGGATGAGCGAGGCCGATAGCGCCAGTGCCCCGAGTGGGATGTTGACAAAGAAGATCCATCTCCAGGACAGATGGTCCACGAAGAGGCCCCCGACCAGGGGGCCAAGGGCGCTGGCCACGGCGAAGTTGATGATCATCACGCTCTGGAAGCGCGCCCGCTGCCGGGGAGGCGTCACGTCGGCAACCATGGCGAAGGGCAGGGCCATCAGTCCGCCGGCCCCTATCCCCTGTACTCCCCGGGCCAGGATCAGCTGTCCGATCCCCTGGCTGACCCCGGCCAGCACGGATCCGCCCACGAACACGGCTATGGACAGCTGGTACATGCGTTTGCGGCCGTACAGGTCCCCGAGCTTTCCGAACACCGGGCCCGCCGCTGTCGAGGTCAACAGGTAAGCGGTGATGACCCAGGACAAGCTGGCCCTCCCGCCGAGGTCTCCGACGATGGTCGGCAGGGCGGTGATGACGATGAGGACGTCCAAGGTGGACAGGAAGGTCCCCATCATCAAGCCGCCCATCATCAACCAGATCTGGCGGTCGGTTAGACCCCGGCCTTGCGTCTGCACCGCGTCCCCTCGCTTCTGAGCCCCAGGCACCCTAAACGCCCGGTCGAAGGGGCCGGAGCCCCCTTAGGCCAGCTCCGTCGCCAGAGCGAGCCGGTCAGTTGACGCGGCAAGCTCAGTCGAGAGCGCCAATCAGCTCGAGGATCCGCAGCGGGGGCAGGTGTTGCTCCTCTATCCGCACACCGAAGGGTGACAGGGCGTCGGCTATGGCGTTGACCAAGGTCGGCGGGGCGATGATCATTCCGCCTTCGCCCACGCCCCGGAAGTTGACGTCGGGATCCAAAGGGACGGTCTCGAGGTGGTGGATCTCGATGCGGGGCACATTCATGGCGGTGGGCAGCAGGTAGTCCATGAAGGTGCCGGCTAGGAACTGGGCGTTCTCGTCGTAGGCGGAGCGCTCCAGCAGGACCGCACCGATGCCCTGGGCCACGCCGCCCCGGACCTGTCCTTCCACCACGGCCGGATTGATCAGCTTTCCGCAGTCCTCGACCACCACGTAACGCTCGACCTCGACCAGCCCTGTCTCCACGTCCACCTCGACTATGGCCAGATGGGTTCCGCCCGACCAGCCCCCTTCGCCTCCGTCGTAGGCGTTGGTGACCTCGAAGCTGGTGTCGACCTCCTCGGGCAGGCCGTCCGTGCCGCGGATCTCGGCCACCACCTGGGCCAGGGGCCGGGCGCTGACCGGGACGCCCCGGACCCCGACCTGGCCGGCCACGATCTCCAGGTCGGCGGGGTCGGCCTCGAAGAGGTGGGCCGAGGCCTCGAGGACCTTCTGGCGCAGGGCGCGAGCGGTGTGCAGCGATGCCCCCCCGGCCATGGTGGCCGAGCGGCTCCCGCCGGTGAACCCGAAGGGCACCCGGTCGGTGTCCCCGGCCACCACCCGTACCGACTCGAAGGGGACACCGAACTCCTCGGCCGCCACCTGGGCCAGGGTGGTCTCATGGCTCTGGCCGTGGGGCATCTGAGCGGTGAAGACCAGGAGGGTCCCGTCCTCGTCCAGGGCCATCCGCATCGCCTCGTTGCCCAGGCCCCCTCCCCCGCCCCGGGGGCCGGGGGCGGCCTCGATGTAGGTGGCCAGGCCGAGTCCGAGGTAGCGACCCTCCGCCCGGGCGGCGGCCTGGCGGGCCCGGAAGGCGGGGATGTCCACCACCTTGGTCATGTGCTCCAGGGACTCCCGGGCCGTGCAGCTGGCGAGACTGCGCCCGGTGAGCATCGAAGCCGGGTTGTCCGCTGGCTGGAAAGCGATGTTGCGCCGGCGCACCTCGAGCGGATCCAGGCCCAGCTCGGCGGCTATCAGGTCAACGGTCACCTCCCGGGTGAAGGTCTCCGCCGCCCACGGGCCGCGGTAGGCGACGTAGCTGGCCTTGTTGGTCACCGCCGCGCTGAACTCGAACTCGAAGCCCTTGAGGCTGTAGGGCCCGGGGAACATGGCCTGGACGATCCCGCCCAACATCCCGCCCATGCCCGGATAGGCGCCGGTGTCAACCACCATCTTCACCTTGAACCCGAGGATGTCGCCCTGGTCGGTCACCGCCGCCTCGACGTCCAGGGTCTCCTCCCGGGCGTGGCCGGACGCCATCAGATGTTCGTTGCGGTCCTCGATCCACTTGACCGGGCGACCCAGGTGCTTGGAGAGCAGGGCGGTGGCGATCTCCTCCCGCGAGGTTCCTATCTTCAATCCGAAGGAGCCGCCGATGTCCCCGCAAACGACACGGACTTTGTCCGGCTCGAGACCCAGCTGGGCGACCATCACCATTTTGGCCAGGCCGGGGCCCTGGTTCGATCCGTGCACCATGAGCTCGCCGGTCCCGGGGTCGAAGTCGGCCACCACGCCACGACACTCCATGGGCACGTTCTGGTGGCGGTGCTGGCGGATCCTGGCCGTGACCACTCGGTCGGCGGCGGCAAAGGCGGCCTCGACATCACCAAAGCTGGACTTGGTCGGTTGCGTCAACACGTTGGAGCCGAGATCCTCGAAGATCGGGGTCCCCGACGAATCGAAAGCCGCCTCGGCGCTGGCGATCGGACCGAGGTCCTCGTAGTCCACCTCGATCAGGGCGGCGGCGTCCTCGGCCCGGTAGCGGCTGTCGGCCACCACCACCGCCACCAGGTCACCGACCAGGCGGACCTTGTCCGTGGCCAGGACCGTGTACTTGAACGGCGCCGGCCCGAAGAAGCCGGGTGAAACCGCCTCGGGGTCAACCAGCTCCTGGAGCTGTGGGCCGGTGAAGACGGCCACCACGCCGGGCTGTTCCAGGGCGGCGGAGATGTCGATGGAGGTGATCCGGGCGTGTGCCATCGGGCTGCGGGTGAAGCAGGCGTGCAACATCCCCGGCAGCTGCACGTCATCCACGTAGTTACCGGCGCCGGTGAGGATCCGCGGGTCCTCCGAGCGCTTGACGCTCTCCCCGATGAACCGCTGGGCGATGGGTTGTGAGGCGGTTGCTTCCATTGTCTGTCCCTCCTGCCTAGGGGACGGATTGATGCGAGCCGGGGACGTCCGCCCCTATGGCCCGCAGCACTCCGTTGAGGATCGACTCGTAGCCCGTGCAGCGGCAGATGTTGCCGGACAGGGTGTCTCGGATCTCGGCCTCGGTCGGGTTGGGATTGTCCGCCAGCATGGCTGTGATCTGCATCAGGAACCCCGGGGTGCAGAACCCGCACTGGAAGCCGTGGGATTCGCGCATCGCCTCCTGCAGGTTGTTCATCACACCCTCGACGGCCAGGCCCTCGATGGTCGTGACCGTGGCGTCCCGGGCCTGAACGGCAAACATGAGACACGAGCGCACCGGCTCCCCGTCCAGGATGACCGTGCAGGCACCGCACACCCCGTGTTCACAGCCGAGGTGGGTGCCGGTCAGGCCGAGGTCCTCACGGAGGAAGTCGGCCAGGGTCCGGCGCGCCTCGACTTGAGCCTCCCGCCGGCTACCGTTGACGGTGAGGGCAACGTCCACGGCTTCTCCTAGGGTCATCGTCCGCCTCCCACCCGGCGCGCCGCTGTCTCCAACGCCCGCTTGACGCATACCCTGGCCACCTTGCGCCGGTAGGCCGGGGTGGCGTGTAGGTCCCCGGACGGGTCGATCTCGCTCGATGCCACCGCGGCCGCTTCGGCCCAGGCGGCCGCCTCGGGCTTGGCTCCGACCAGGGCTGCCTCCGCCTGCTCGGCCCTGACCGGGCGTTCGGCCACGTTGATCAGGGCGATCCGGGCCCGGGTGACCAGGCCCTGGTCGATCGTCACGGCCGCCGTCACCCCGACCAGGGCGAAGTCCCCGTGGCGGCGGGCCACCTCGGTGACACAGAATCCGGTGGACGGCGGGGCCGCCGGCACCTCTACGGCGCAGAGGATCTCGTCCTCGGCCAGGACCGTGGTGAAGTAGCCCTCGAAGAATTCGCTGGCTGGGATGGTCCGCTCCCCTCCCCGAAGGCTGCGGGCGATGAGGGTGGCCTCGGTGGCGAGAGCCACGGCCGGCAGTTCCGCAGCGGGATCGGCATGGGACAAGCTGCCCCCGATGGTTCCGCGCGAGCGAATGGCGGCGTGGCCGATCAGGGGCATGGCCTCGGCCATGAGAGGGACCCGTTCGGCCAGGACCTCCGAGCGCTCGGCAGCGCGGTGGCGGGTCATGGCACCGATCCGCACTCCGGAGCCGTTGGCCTCGATGCCCGACAGCGCCCCGAGTCCGTTGAGGTCGACCAGCACGCCCGGCTGGGCCAGGCGCAGGGACATCAGGGGGATCAGGCTCTGTCCACCGGCCAGCACCTTGGCTTCCGAGCCGTACTCGGCTAGGGCCGACAGAGCCTCCTCCAGGGAGGTGGGAAGCACGTATTCAAACGGGGGAGGTTTCAGGATCGGGGATGGTATCCGAGCCGGTCGGTCCGGGGCGCTGACGTTAGGATTGCCCGATGAGCAACCTCCTGGGGCAAGACCTGATGAGCGTGGCGCTGGCTGACCTCCGCCTCCTCGACCACCCCTTCTACCGGCGTTGGGAGCGCGGTGAGGTGGCAGAGGAGGAGCTGGCCTCCTATGCCGCTCAATACCGCCACTTCGAGGCCTACCTGCCGGGCTTCCTCGCTGAGTTGGTGGCCGAGCTGCCCGAGGGACGGGCCCGGGATCTGGTGGCGGCCAACCTGGCTGATGAGCTGGGTGACCCGGTGGCTCACACCGAGTTGTTCGAGCGCTTTGCCGGTGCCCTCGGTGCGGGGGGTGCAGACCCTTCACCGGCCATGGCCTCGTTGCTCGGTACCCACCAAGCCTTGCTGGCCCAAGGTCCGGCCGCGGCTCTGGCCGGGTTCCTCGCTTATGAGTCCCAGTCCGCCGAGGTGGCCCTGAGCAAAGCCGAGGGCCTTCGCACCCACTACGGGATGAGCGACGCAGCAGTGTCGTTCTGGGACCACCACGCCGAGGTGGATGTCCCCCACGGGGCCTGGGCGTGGGACGCCCTGTCCGGCCTGACCGGGACAACCGAGGAGTTGGTCCCCGCCCTACGGGCCGGGGCCGAGGCGTGGTGGGCCTTTTTGGACGAACGGGAAGAGCTCGCTCCGGCCGCCTGAAGATGGGCGACGGGGTCGCGACGTCCTTGTAGCGTCCAGCGCCATGGGGATCAGCCAAGCAACCGAAGACCCGTCTCTCGTGCGGGAGTTGATGGCCGCCGCCGGCGCGGCGTTGCTCGAGGAACGGCGGCTGCTCCGACCTGATGAGTTGGCCGCGCTGGCGGCGGTGCCCGACCGTTCCGTTCCCGCTTTGGCCGCCCTGGCCCACGAGGTCCGGTTGGGCTGGAGCGGGGACACGGTGGAGCTCGAGGGCATCCTGTCGGCCAAGACCGGCGGGTGTCCGGAGGACTGCCACTTCTGCGCCCAGTCCTCCCGGTTCGACACGCCGGTCAAGGCCACCCCATTCCTTGATACGGATGAGGTCCTGGCCGCGGCCAGGGAGACGGCTGCTCTCGGAGCCACCGAGTTCTGCATCGTGCTGGCCGTGCGCGGCCCGGACGAGCGCACCCTGTCCCGCATCCTGGAGCTGGTCCCGCTGATCGGCGTCGAAACCGGGCTCAACGTAGCCGTCTCGGCCGGGATCCTCGGACCCGGCCAGGCCCGGCGCCTGGCTGACGGGGGTACCCACCGTTACAACCACAATCTCGAAACGGCGCGTAGCCACTTCCCCCAGATCGTGACCACCCACGGCTGGGACGAGCGGTGGGACACATGCCTGGCGGTCAAGGCAGCCGGCATGGAACTGTGCTGTGGAGTGCTGCTCGGCATGGGGGAGAGCGACGCGCAGCGATTGGAACTGATCGACCAGCTGGCGGAGTTGGACCCCGATGAGGTGCCTATCAACTTCCTCGACCCCAGGCCGGGCACGCCCCTGGCCATCCGCCGGCCGGTGCGGCCCCTCGACGCCATCCGCTGGATCGCCCTGTTCCGGCTGGGACTGCCCAGGTCCATCCTGCGCTACGCCGGGGGACGGGAGATCACCCTGGGCGACCTGCAGACCATGGGCATGACGGCGGGCATCAACGCCCTGATCGTGGGCAACTACCTCACCACTCTGGGCCGGGCGCCGGAGGCGGATCTGAACATGCTGGCCGACCTGCGCATGCCGATCGGCTCCCTGTCGGCTGCTCTCTGAGGCCGGTGGGCGGGGTCCGGTTCTGTACCGGGTGCGGCCGGGCCGAGGGACAGTGCCCGACCGGGGGAGCGTGCCAGGGCGCCCTCGAGCCACCGCGCTATTGCACGGCCTGCGGCGTGCGCATGGCGGTGCGCGTCACCCCGACTATGTGGATGGCCCGGTGTAGGGACCACGGGGAGCTGAGCTCGTGATTCAGAAGGTGATCGATATCAACCGGGCCCGGGTCTCGATTGGTCGTAGCTCTGGGCCGCCGTTGGTCCGGACCGACTTCCCCCTACTCCTCCTCCCCTTCCGGCTCCTGCGGGTCCGCCGATTCGGGGCTCGCCTCGGCCCAGGCCTGGGCGTCGCGTTCCAGTTGGCGTTTGGTCCCGCCGGCGGCCCGGGCCAGCGCCTCCAGGCTGAGGCCGCCCGGCCTCGATCCTTCCCCGGTCAGCCCGGCCGCCCACCGGGCCAGGTCGGACCGGCGGTCCAGCTCCAGGGCCACTGAAGTGGTCGCCCCCAGGGCCAAAGCATGGGCCCGGCGGGCGGCATCGGCGGCCACGGCGGCCAGGCCGGCCGGGCTCAGGCCCGAGGCGGGTGGAGGATCGGCGGCCAGAGGCAACGGGGCGCCGGGATGGGGAGGAGGAAGGGGCGGGGCGGGCAGGGCCGGGCGCCCCTGTTCCTGGTCCGCCGACGGCTGAGCGCGGCGGAAGGCGGCCGCGGCAGGGACTCCGCGGTCGCTTCCTTCTTGGCTGGTCACTGCGGTCGCTCCGGTGGCCCGGCGGGCCCGTAGGCCGGCCATCACCTCCAGGGAGGAGCGGCCCCGCAACAGCAAGAGGGCAAACGGGTCCGCATCCAGGACGTCGGCCACCAGGTAACAGACGGCGGCGGCGTGCTTGCAGGGATCGGCCCAGTCCGGACAGGAGCAGCGGGGGGAGAGGTCCCCAGGCCCGGGTAAGAGGTCCACCCCGGCGGCCCGGGCCTCCTCCACCAGCTCCGGGGGCAGCTCCCCGTCGAGGAGGGCGGCGGCGTGGCCGACCTGGGCCGAGATCATGTCCAGGAGCCGCTCCCACTCGGCCTGGTCCAGCTCCCGCACCCGGATCCAGACCCGGTAGGCGTCCACGGCACTGCCGGTCACCGAGGCCTCGATGCGACCCGGGGCCACGGTCAGGGGCCCGACATGTCCCCACCGGGCGTAGGTGCGGCCCCGGGGCAGGCGGTTGGGATCGAGTCGGGCCCGGGTCTCCAGGGCGTTGACCCAGGCCGCCCCCCACGGGGTCTTGCCGAAGCCCCGCCGGGTGCCGGGGGCCAGGCCCCGGCCGGACGGTCGCCGGCGAGGGGCCCGCCGGCTGGGAGGGTTCACTTGGCCGCCCCGAGCGACACCAGTTCGTCCAGGTCGTCATTGGACATCTCGCTCAGCCAGCCCTCGCCCGAACCGACCACGGCCTCGGCCAGGGCCCGCTTGGCGCTGAGCAGCGTCGCCACCCGGTCCTCCACCGTGCCCTCGGTCACCAGGCGGTGGACCTGGACGGGGCGGTCCTGGCCGATGCGGTAGGCGCGGTCGGTGGCCTGGTCCTCCACCGCCGGGTTCCACCAGCGGTCGAAGTGGATGACGTGGGTGGCCCGGGTGAGGTTGAGACCGGTGCCCCCCGCCTTGAGGGAGAGGAGGAAGACCGGGGCCAGCCCGGCCTGGAACTCCTCCACCATGGCCTCCCGCCGGCGGGCCGGCACCGAGCCGTGCAGGAAGCGGGTGGCGATACCGCGAGTGTGCAGGTGGGCCTCGATGATCCGGCCCATCTCCACGTACTGGGAGAAGACCAGGACCGAGTCCCCGGCCCCGGTGACGATGTCGACCAGCTCGTCCAGGGCGGCCAGCTTGCCCGACCGCCCGGGTATGGGCCCGGGCTGGTGCAGGTACTGGGCCGGGTGGTTGCAGATCTGCTTGAGCCCGGTCAGAAGGGCCAGGACCAGGCCCCGGCGGGCGATGCCCTCCTCGGAGCGGATGCGCTCCATGGCCTCGCGCACCACCGCTTCATAGAGGGTGGCCTGCTCCCGGGTGAGCGGGACGAGGCGGTCGGTCTCGGTCTTAGCCGGCAGCTCTGGGGCGATGCCGGGATCTGACTTGCGCCGGCGCAGCAGGAACGGCCGGGTCATGCGGGCCAGGGCCTCGGTGGCCTCCGGGTCCCGGTAGCGCTCGACCGGGACCGCCACCCGGGTCCGGAACTGCTCCAGGGGACCGAGCAGGCCGGGGGTGGTCCAGTCCAGGATGGCCCACAGGTCCGAAAGCCGGTTCTCCACCGGGGTGCCGGTGAGGGCCACCCGGGCGGCGGCCGGGATGGCGCGCAGCTCCCGGGCCGTGCGGGCCAGGGGGTTCTTGACGTGCTGGGCCTCGTCGGCCACCACCAGGCCCCAGCCGACTTCGGCCAGCGCCGGGCGATCGCGGCGGACGACGCCGTAGGTGACGAGGACAACTTCGTCGGGGGCGACTTCTTCTAGGTGGCGTTCGGTGCCGTGGAAGCGCCGGACGGTCACGTCGGGGGCGAAGCGGCCCAGTTCGCGCTCCCAGCTGCCCAGCAGGCTGGTGGGGCAGACGACCAGGGTCGGGCCGGCGCCGGTGGCCCGGCGGGCCAGGTGCAGGGCGATGACCTGGATGGTCTTGCCCAGGCCCATGTCATCGGCCAGGCAGCCCCCGAGGCCGGTGGCGCACATCTCCTCCAGCCAGGCCAGGCCCCGGGCCTGGTAGGGCCGCAGGGTCCCGGTCAGTCCCTCCGGGGCCGGGGCCGGCTCGGGCCCGGGACCATCGGCGCCGGCCAAGCGCCGAAGTCGGCCGGCCAGGTCGGCCAACGGGCCCTCCACGGCCAGCTCCACCCGTTCCCCGTCCAGTTCCACCATCCCGCCCAGGGCCCCGGCCAGGACCTGGGCCGTGCTCAGGCGGCGGGCGGCTTGGCGCCGGCGGGCCTTCTCCAGGAGAGCCGGGTCGGCGGCCACCCAGCGGCCCCGGAGGCGGACGAAGGGACGCTTGGCCTCGGCCAGGGCGTCGACCTCCTCGGCGGTGAGCACCTCGTCACCGATGGCCAGCTCCCAGCGGTATTCGACCAGGGCGGCCAGGTCCAGGCCGGCTCCGGCCACGGGGGCGGGCGACGGCGTAGGGCTGGCCACGGCCCGCAGGCTGAGCCCGGATTCCATCAGCTCGGCCGGCCACAGGAGCTCGACTCCGGCCGCGCTCAGGGCCTCGGCTGCCGGGCCCAGGAGGTCGGTCACGTCCGAGTCGCCCAGCTCGACCCCCCAGGGCGCCCGCTGGCGCAGGGCCGGCTCCAGGGGAGGCCAGGCCTGGGCCGCCTGGCGCAGCGAGCGGAGCAGATCGGCCTCGGCCCGGGCCCCGAATCGGGCCAGGACGGCGGCCGGGGCCCGCCAGAACTCGGCGGCGTCGACCACCAGGCTGGGCTCGGCCCGGCTGCGGACCTGGAGGACGGCCCGGGCCTCGTCATCCGCGTCGACCGGGAGCTCCAGGCGCAGGCCGAGGCGTCCTCCGGCGTCGGTGCCGGCCGCGCATTCGCCCAGCCAGTCCGCCAGCGCGCCGACGGCTACCGGCTCGGCGGCGGTCAACAGCCCGGTGGTTGCCTCGGCTGGTCCGGGCTTCGTGCCGACCCTTCCGCCGGACCCGCCGGCCAGGGCGGCCATGACCACCGGGGCGGCCGCCGTTCGCACCAGGGTGTCGGCCACCGCGTCCCAGCAGGCCCGGATGAGGGCCTCGGGCGAGGCTATGGCCAGGGGTCGGGTGTCGGCCACGGGCAGGGCGTGGGCGAGGGGAGGGAAGGCGCCGGCCAGGGACTGGAGGTAGACGGCGTCGGCCGGATCCAAGGGGCCCAGCCGCCAGGCGTCCCAACCGGCCGCGGTCATCCCGGGGGCCAGGCGGCCCCGGGCCAGGAGGCCGAGGGCGGCGTTGAGGGCGGCCGACCAGGCCCGGGCGGTATCGGAGGCCTGCGTCTCGTCCAGGTCGACCAGCGCGGTGAGGGCCTCGGCCACGGTCAGGGTGCGGGCCGGGACCCGGCGGTGCCGGACGGAGCGGCCGGCGGGCAGGACGAGATCGATGGTCTCGGTGCTGTCGGGCATCGCCTTGGGGTCGGTATCCCAGAGGCCGAAGCGGCCCAGGCGGGGCGGGTCGGCGGCGAGGAATACGACCTCGAGTCCGCTCACCACCATGGTCGTCTGAAAGTACCGACTATCGGCCGGCGGCCGGTAACGCGTCCATCCCCGTGCGCTCCAGCTTGTGCCAGCGCAGGCGCGCCCCGGTGAGGGCGCTGATGACGGACTGGATCACCACCAGGTAGACGAGTTGGCGGTAGAGGAACTGCTGGAGGGGCAGGGTCCAAAGGGGCCATAGCCGCTCCTTGTCCAGCCGGAAGGCGTAGACGCCGAGCAGCACCTGCAAGACGTTGTATGCCCCCCAGAAGGCGAGGACCCGGACCGGGTTGAGGAAGAGCAGCCCGTAGAGGGCGAAGACGTCGAGCAGCGGGGACAGGGCCGGGAGGAGGATCTGGAAGAACAGCAGGTAGGGCAGCCCGAAGCGGCCCAGGGGACCGCCCTGGAGTACCGCCCTTTTGTGCTTCCACATGGCCTGGAGGGTGCCGTAGCCCCAGCGGTAGCGCTGGCGCCACAGGGCCGACAGGGTGGTCGGGGCCTCGGTCCAGGCGATGGCATCCGGCTGATAGACGACCCTCCAGCCGGCGCGCTGGATGGTCATGGTGACATCGGTGTCCTCGGCCAGGGTGTCATCGCTCACTCCGCCCACCGTTCTGAGTACGTCCCGGCGGAAGGCGCCCACCGCTCCGGGGATGGTCGGGATGCAGTGGAGGCTGTCCCACATCCGCCGGTCCAGGTTGAACCCGATCACGTACTCGGTGTGCTGCCATAGCCCGAGCAGGCTGCGCCGGTTGCCGACCTTGGTGTTGCCGCTCACCGCCCCGACCGAGGGGTCGCGGACGAGGGGCGCCACCAGCTGGCGGATGGTGTCGGGCTGGAAGACGGTGTCCCCATCCACCATGACCACCAGGGGGTTGACCGCCGCCGCCAGGCCGCGGTTGAGGGCGGCCGGCTTGCCCTGATTGGTCTGGCGCAGGACCCGGACGCCGGGCAGGCCCAGCCCTTCAACCGTCTCGGCCGTGGCGTCGGTGGACCCGTCATCGATGACTATCACCTCCAGGTCGGGGTAGTCGCTGGAGATCAGGGACTCCACCGTCCTGGCGATGCCGACCTCCTCGTTGTAGGCCGGCACCAGGACACTGACCGGGGCCAGGTCGGAGTCACGGGGCGGGGAAAGGCTCGCCTCACTCCGCCGCCGCCGACGGTTGTGGCGGTTGGCCAGGACCACCGACAGGAGGGCCCGGCCCAGGCTCAAGACCGTGAAGGGCACCGTCGCCCAGAGGACGACCAGGACCGCCCATACCGATAGGCGGTAGATCCACAGCAGCACCAGGCCCTGGATCCGCACGGCGGCCTGGACGGGGGGATCGACGGCCCGGTGGGACAGTCCGGCCATCTGGGAGATGGTGACGAAGCGGTCGCCGCGGGCCCGGAGTTGGGGGATGATCTCCTGGAGCGCCGCCACCGTCTCGGATCGGTTGCCGCCCCCGTCGTGAAGCATGATCACTGCGCCCTGACGGCCGGGAGGCTCGGCCGCGCCGACTATCCGGGCCACGCCGGGGCGGCTCCAGTCGCGGCTGTCCTGGGTGGCCAGGACGACCAGGTAGCCGTAGCGGGCCGCGTCCTTGGCCGCCCGATACTGATCGAGGGTCACCGACGACGGCACCGATGAGTACGGCATGCGCAAGAGGCCGGTGTTGATGCCCGCCGCTCCGGCCAGGGCCGTCTGGGTCAGCGATAGCTCGACGCTGTCGCGCAGGCCCGTGGCCTGGCCCAGATCGACGTGGGTGAAGGTGTGGGAGCCAAGGTCGTACCCCGAACTCTGCTCCTGGCGCACCAGTCCCGGGTCGGCCAGGACCGACGAGCCGATCACGAAGAAGGTGGCCGGAACCCGGAACCGGTGCAGCGCGGCCATGATCTGCGGGGTCCAGCGGTGGTCGGGACCGTCGTCGAAAGTGAGGGCCACCTCCCCGGCCGGCGGTTGAACCGAGCGCAGGGCGGAGCCGCTGAGGTCGACGATGGGCCCGGCGTTGCCCAGGCCGACCACCGGGGAGCTGTCCGTGTCGTAGGTGGCCGAGCGGCCCAGGCTGTGTCGGGCGTAGCCCTGGAAGACCAGGCTCACCAGCAGTCCGGCCAGCACCAGGCTGAAGAGGGCCCAGTGGGCCGGGGGCCGCCAGATGAGCCGGCGCAACCTCCGCCCGGTGGGATCGAGCCCCGCCGTTCCCGGTGCGCCCACGGGCCCCGGGCCCGGGCTGGTCAGGGATGACTCCCGGAGCGGCCCCGACTGGTCGAGGTGGTGGACCCGGCAGCCGTGGTGGTGGTGGTCCGCCCGGGAGCCGTGGCCGACGGGGTGGAGCGGGTGGTCGAGGTGGTGCTTCCCGTGGTGGTGGCTCCCGTGGTGGTGGTGGTCTGTCCGGGAGCGGTGGCCGACGGGGTGGAGCGGGTGGTGGTGGTGGCAGCCGCCCCGGCCCCGGTGGTGGTAGTGCCGGCCGGCTTGGAGGTCACCGACGGATTGGAGCCTCCGTTCGACCCCGGCCGCCGGGACGGCGCCGCGCCCGTCGACAGGACGGCGGGAGGAACGGGCGTGGTGAGGGCCTGGGGACCGAGGCTGGGCGGGGAGACGTGCAGCACCGGCGGGGTCACCGGTCCGAGTCCGGGCAGCGAGATTCGCGGCGCCCAGGGGGCCCGGGCCAGGCTGGCGCCCAGCAGCACCAGGTAGGCCACCACCACCAGCCCGATCCCCCGCCCGGCCCAACGCACCACTCTGACCCGCAGGGAGCTGGCACCGACAAAGACCTGGCGTCCCGATCCACCGGTCAGCTCCTGGGGCTCGACCGGCTGTTCTCCGGGCTCAGCCAGCGTCGGTGCCACCGCCCTCGAGGGTAGTGCCAGGCCCTCGGGAGTCGGGTTCCGAAGCCAAGGGAATAGCCGCCTATCCAAGACGTTGATACACATGCACTCAACATTGCTAACATCATCACGTACTAAGAATCGAAGGAGCTAGCTAAATGCCCAAGGCAGTAGGTATCGATCTCGGTACGACCAACTCGGTCGTGTCCGTGCTGGAGGCGGGGGAGCCCGTCGTCATCCCCAACGCCGAGGGAGGCCGCACCACCCCGTCCGTGGTCGGCTTCGCCAAGGGAGGAGAGGTCCTGGTGGGCGAGGTCGCCAAGCGCCAGGCCATCACCAATCCGGACCGGACCATCCGTTCGGTCAAGCGCCAGATGGGCACGTCCTGGACCGTTGACATCGACGGGAAGGCCTACACCCCCCAGGAGATCAGCGCCCGCATCCTGATGAAGCTCAAGCGGGACGCCGAGGCCTACCTGGGCGACACAGTCGTCCAGGCCGTCATCACCGTGCCCGCCTACTTCGATGACGCCCAGCGCACCGCCACCAAGGAAGCCGGAGCGATCGCCGGCCTCGAGGTCCTGCGCATCATCAACGAGCCCACCGCCGCCGCCCTGGCTTATGGCCTGGACAAGGAGGGGGCCGATCAGACCGTCCTCGTGTTCGACCTCGGCGGAGGCACCTTCGACGTCTCCGTCCTCGAAATTGGGGAAGGTGTTTTCGAGGTCAAGTCCACCTCCGGCAACACCCACCTCGGTGGTGATGACTGGGACCAGCGCATCATCGACTGGCTGGTCACCCAGTTCAAGAACTCCGACGGCGTGGACCTGTCGGTGGACAAGATGGCCACCCAGCGCCTCAAGGAGGCGGCCGAAAAGGCCAAGATCGAGTTGTCCTCGGTTATGGAGGCCAGCATCAACCTGCCCTTCGTGACCGCCACCAATGAGGGCCCCAAGCACCTGGACCTGTCCCTGTCCCGGGCCAAGTTCGATGAGCTCACCGCTGATCTGGTCGACGCCTGCAAGGGCCCCTTCGAGCAGGCCATCAGCGACGCCGGTCTCAAGAAGGAACAGATCGACCACGTCGTGCTGGTCGGCGGCTCCACCCGGATGCCCGCCATCCAGGACCTGGTCAAGGGCCTGCTGGGCAAGGACCCCCACAAGGGTGTCAACCCCGATGAGGTCGTGGCCGTCGGTGCCGCCATTCAGGCCGGTGTGTTGAAGGGGGAGGTCAAAGACGTCCTTCTCCTCGATGTCACCCCGCTGTCATTGGGCATCGAGACCAAGGGCTCGGTCATGACCAAGCTGATCGAGCGCAACACCACCATCCCCACCAAGCGCACCGAGGTGTTCACCACCGCTGATGACAACCAGCCGTCGGTGGAGATCCACGTGCTTCAGGGCGAGCGGGAGATGGCGATGTACAACAAGACCCTGGGCAAGTTCCAGCTGGTCGACCTGCCCCCCGCCCCGCGCGGCGTGCCCCAGATCGAGGTCACCTTCGACATCGACGCCAACGGCATTGTGCACGTGTCGGCCAAGGACCGGGCCACGGGCAAGGAGCAGTCCATGACCATCACCGGCCAGTCCTCGCTCGGCAAGGATGAGATCGACCGCATGGTCAGAGACGCCGAGTCCCACGCCGAGGACGACCGCCGGCGCAAGGAGGAGGCCGAGGTGCGCAACTCCGCCGACAGCCTCGTCTACCAGACCGAAAAGCTCCTCAAGGACCAGGGTGAGAAGTTCACCGGGGACGAGAAGGAGACGGTCGAGTCTGCTCTCACCGGCCTTAAGACAGCCCTGGAGGGCAGTGACGTGGAGGCCATCCGCACCGCCACCGAGACGCTCATGAAGGCCAGCCAGAGCTTTGCCGAGCGCCTGTACGCCCAGGCCGGCGCCGACGCCAGCGCCGCCTCGGCCTCGGCAGGGGCGTCGGGAGAGTCCGCTCCGGCCGACGATGAGGTGGTCGACGCCGAGATAGTCGACGACCAGACGGCATGAGTAGCGAGGATCTGACCTCCCCCCTCGATCCCCCGCCCGACTCTTCCCCGGCTCCGGCGGAGGAGACCACCGGCGCCGCCTCCGGCATCCCAGACCCGGGGGCCGGCGTCGGTGCGGGTGCGCCGAGCGAAGATGATCCGGCGGGCGGAAACGCCCCGACCGATGATGAAGCCGCTGGTGGAAATGCGCCGGGGGACCCTGATTCGGCCGGGCCTGACCCGGCCGGCGGAGCCGGCGATGGGGGCACAGCCGGCGACTTGGTTGAGCCCGAGCGGCTCGAGGAGGTGCTCGACCCCTTCACTGCCATGACCATCGAGCGGGACGAGTATCTCGACTCCCTGCGCCGGGTCCAGGCCGACTTCGAGAACTACAAGAAGCGGATGGTCCGCCAGCAGAGCGAACAGCTGGAACGGGCCGCCGAGAGCCTGGTGACCAAGTTGCTGCCAGCCCTCGACACCCTCGCCTTGGCCCTTTCCCATGTTGAGGCCGACAGCGACGCCGGTAAGGCCCTGACGCAGGTGTCGTCCTCCATATGGGACGTGCTGGGCAAGGAGGGCCTGGAGACGGTCGATCCGCTGGATCAGGAGTTCGATCCCAACGAGGCCGAGGCGGTCATGCACGAGCCGGCCGAGGGCGACCAGACTGGTTCGGTGGTGGTCGAGGTGTTCCGTCCTGGCTACCGGTGGCGGGGCCGGGTGCTGCGCGCCGCCATGGTGAAGGTCAGGGGCTGAGCGGTGGCCCCCCAGCGGGAGTGGTTCGAGAAGGACTACTACAAGGTCCTCGGTGTGTCGCAAGGCGCCACCGACAAGGACATCACCCGCGCCTATCGCAAGCTGGCCAAGCAGTACCACCCCGACGCCAACCCCGGCTCGGAGGACAGGTTCAAGGAGATCTCCGCCGCCTACGACGTGCTCGGTGATGCGGACAAGCGCAAGGAGTACGACGAAGTTCGCCGGCTCGGTCCGGCTGCTTCCGGCTTCGGTGGCTTCGGCAGTGGCGCCGGCGGGGCCGGCGGCTTCCACGTTGATGACCTCTCGGACCTGTTGGGCGGCATCTTCGGCCGCGGCAACCGGGGTGGCGGGGGCGGCTTCGGCGGCGCTGGATCGGCCGGGGCCCGGGCACCTCGCAAGGGATCCGATCTCGAAGCCGAACTGCACCTGACCTTCGAGGATGCCGCCAACGGGGTGACCACCAGCGTCAATGTCATCAGCGAGGCCCAGTGCGCAGTGTGCCGGGGTACCGGCGCCGAGCCGGGTACCAAGGCCACCGTGTGTCCGACCTGTGGCGGTCGGGGCGTCAAGGATGAGAACCAGGGACTGTTCTCCTTCTCCCAGCCCTGCCCCGACTGCGGGGGCTCGGGCGTCAAGATCGAAAAGCCCTGTCACCACTGCAAGGGCAGCGGCGTGGAGATGCGTCAGCGCCAGGTGCGGGTGCGCATCCCCGGCGGTGTGGTCGGGGGCCAGCGCATCCGCCTCAAGGCGAGGGGCGCTCCGGGCCGAAATGGGGGCCCACCGGGAGACCTATTCGTGACCGTGCACATCTCTCCCCATCGCATCTTCGGGCGCAAGGGGAAGGACCTGACCGTGATCGTGCCGGTGACCTTTGCCGAAGCGGCGCTGGGCACCGAGATCAAGGTGCCGACACTGACCACTCCGGTCACCCTCAAGGTTCCGCCTGGGACCAAGGCAGGCCGGACCCTGCGGGTGCGGGGCAGGGGCGTGCACGCCCCCACCGGAGTGGGCGACCTCCTGGTGACGGTGGAGGTGGCCGTGCCGGAGAAGTTGAACGAGGAGCAGCGCAAGGCGGTCGAGGCCCTGGCCAGGGTGCTGCCTCCCGCCCCCCGTGAAGGACTGGGCGTATGAGCGAATCGGTGAAGGAAGGTGATGAGCGTGGCTGAGGGTCAGTCAGAGCCATTGGGTCGGGACGACGCCCTGCGTCGGCAGATGGCCGTGTACGTCATATCGGTGGCAGCCGAGTTGGGCGGTGTCCACCCCCAGACCCTGCGCATCTACGAGCGCAAGGGCCTGTTGGACCCGGCCCGCACCGTGGGCGGCAATCGGCGCTACAGCGACATGGACATAGATCGGCTGCGCCGTATCCAGGAGCTCACCACCGCCGGGCTCAACCTGGAGGGCGTGCGCCAGGTCATGGCCCTGGAGGAGGAGAACGAACGCCTCCGCCAGGCCCTGGCCCAGGCCCGCCTCGAGGCCCGCCAGGCGGTGGAGGACACGCACCGCCAATACCGCCGGGACCTGGTCCCCTTCCGCAGTCTCCCTGCCCACTTCCGGCGCTGAGGCGCCAGGGGTATTCCCATGGCCAGGTGTCACTACCACTCTCTAGGGTCCCCGACACGGAATCCGGCCGTCTCGGAGGTGAGGCATGGCGACTGAACAGCAGCTGAATCAGCTGGCAGTGTAGGTAGAGCGGGGTCATCCCCGCCCGCTCCGAAAGCTCGGCACCACCTACTCCGCTCCATCCTTCCAGGAGTGGAACGGACTGGACTAGACTAAGTCCGATGATGGTAAACATCCACGAGGCCAAGACCCACCTGTCGAGGTTGGTGGAGCGGGCCGCCGCGGGAGAGGACATCGTGATCGGCAAGGCCGGCCGGCCCATGGCTCGCCTGGTGGCTTATGTGAATGCCGGCCAACCCCGCCGCCCGGGCGCTCTCAAGACGTCGCTCTGGGTCTCAGAGGACTTCGATGAGACGCCCGAGTCGCTGATCGACGACTTCGAGGGTCAGAGCTGAGCCTTCTGCTCGACACCCATGTCCTGCTGTGGTGGTTGGCCGGAGACCCGATCGAGGCCGCCGTGGCGGAGCGCATCTCAGATCCGGGTGTGTTGGTGGTGGTCAGTGCGGCATCTGTGTGGGAGATGGCCATCAAGGCTGACCTCGGCAAACTGCGGGTGGAGGGTTCGATGGTCGAGCACGTGGCCGCCGAGGGCTTCGAGCCGCTGCCGATCTCGTTGTTGCACGCCGAAAGGGCCGGGTCCCTCCCACTTCACCACCGAGATCCGTTCGACCGCCTGCTTGTAGCCCAGGCCCAGCTCGAGCACCTCACCCTGGTGACGCGCGATCCGGTCTTTGGCGATTACGAGGTCGACGTCCTGGCCGGCTGAGGGACCCGGCCGGGGTCAGGCCTTCCGGGCCGTGACCACCCAGTAGGCGCTGCCCAGCCGGACGCCGTCGGCGGAGGCATAGGGCTCCAGCGCCTCCCGGGCGGACTGGGCGCCTCGGGCGATCAGGCCGGTGTCCTTGCCTTCGACCAACCGGCGGGCCATCCCGTCGGTGATCATGAAGTCGATCACGTCGGCCGGGTCGCGACCCAGCGCCATCGGCTCGGCTGCCTCCTCCACGGTGACGTCCGACAGCCCGGCCTGGTCGAGGATGTGCTGTATCCGGTCCGGATCGGCCAGGGAGAACGGACCGGGTTCACCCGGCGCCGGGGGCTCGGGGATGCCGACGTGACCGGCGATGGCCATGATCGGCACCCGGATCCACTCGTTGTTCAACATCTCCTGCCAGCAGACGAAGCACATCCGCCCCCCCGGCCGCAGCGCCCCGGCCAGGTTGGTGAAGGCGGCCACCGGGTCATCGAAGAACATCACCCCGAAGCGACTGATGACGACGTCGAAGGGACCTTCGATCCGCTCGGTCTGTGCGTCCCCCAGGACGAACGTGGCGGTGGCCCCCCCGGCCCGGCTCCGGGCGGTGGCCAGCATGGGCTCGGACAGGTCAAGCCCCACCGCCCGTCCGTCCGGTCCGACCCTCTCGGCCGCCTCCAGCGTGGTGGCCCCGCCTCCGCAGCCCACGTCCAGGACCCTCTCGCCCTCCGTGATGGCGGCCGTGTCCAGCAGCCGGCGTCCCATCGGTTTGAGCATGGCGTCGTAGCGGTCTTGCTCCCTGATCCACTGGGGCCCGCCCTGGTGGTTCCAGTACTCCGCCATCCCGGCATTGGTCATCGTCCTGCCCCTCCCGAACAGGAGGCCGAAGAGGCCCCTCATCTCCCGACCGGCCGGTTCCGACCGGCCGGGGTCCGTGGTCGCGCGAGGATACGTAGCGCTTCGGCCCGCTGGACCCCCGGGGGAGGCGCCACCGCGGATCAGCGTCAAGGAACAGGACAACGATGTCAGCCATTCACACCCTGGCCCCCTCACCGGCCACCCCTCGCCCGGGATCGGGCCGGACCTCGGCCCGTCGGGCCGCCATGGCCGGTCTGTTGGGCCTGGCCCTGGCCACCAGCGCCTGTGGGGCCCGCTTCAGCCGGGCCACCGCCAGCCAGGCCCTCAATGCCGGAGGCGGCGCCTCGGGCGCATCCGGGTCGGGCCTGGCGGCCGGTTCGGCGTCGGGCTCCTCCGCCGGGGCCTCGTCCGGCGCCGGCGGAGCGACGGGCTCGGGCTCATCGGCGGCGGGCGGAGCCTCCGGGGCGTCCGGCTCCTCCTCGGGCGCCGCCGCGGCCGGAGCCACGGGCTCGGCCGGCGGAACCGGTGGCGCCGCGGGCGGTACGTCGGCGCCCGGCGGCGGAGGAAAATCGACCGCGTCCTCGGCCGGCCTGGGAACATGCACGGGAGGCTCGACCACCGGCATATCCGGGAAGACGGTCAACATCGCCTACATCATCCCGAGGACCGGAGCCGCACCGGTTCCGCCCCAGACTCCCCAGGAGCTGCAGGCCTACTGGAACTACCTCAACTCCAAGGGCGGGGTGGACGGCTACACCGTTCAGAGCACCGTGCTCGACACCCAGTCGACCACCAGCGGGGCCCAGGCGGCCACCGATCAGGCGGCCAGCCAGGACTTTGCCGCCACGGCTCTCGACCGCATCTTCCTGGACCAGAAGATCGACCAGGTGGCCCAGGCCGATGGCATTCCCACCCTTGTGACCCAGGACGCCCCCGGCTATCCGCTGGCTTCGGACAACTGGATCTTCGACATCGGGGTCGATCAGGGGGCGCAGGGCAAGACGATCGCGGATTACTTCGCCGATGTGATGAAGGTGCACAACGTCGGAGTGGTGTTCGAGAACGACCCCACTCTCGCCGCCGGGGTCAACTCCTTCAAGGCCGAGGCCAAGGCCAAGGGCCTCAACGTCGTCAATGACGACCAGATCGACGGCACCAGCTCCAACCAGACCGGTGAGGCCCAGACGCTGGCCCTCAAGAAGGCCCAGGCCGTGTGGCTGTATGTCGCTCCCAACAATGCCATCGCCATCGTCAACGAGTCCGGTGCCGACGGCTTCTCCACCAAGTGGTTCGCCTCGGCCATCTCCTGGGCGTTCAACCTGACCCTGGCCGCCCAAACCGGGGGCAACTACTTCGCCAATGCCCAGGGCTTCAGCCTCTGGCCGGCCCTCAATGATCCCCGGGCCAAGGCGACCCTGGAAGCGCATCCCCCCTCCAACGGGGCGACCACGGCCAACGACATCGGCGTGGCCGGCTGGGGCTACGGCCAGATCGTCTCCAACGCCATCGCCAAGGCCATCTCCGAGTACAAGGTGCTGACCCGCAACTCTTTCCGCTGCGCCATGCAGCAGCTGAACCTGACCGCGGCCACCAGCCCGACCGACGGAGGACCCATGGACTGGGCGCCGGTCGCCTTTGCTCCGGGAGTGCGCGACGGCGTCAATGAGGTGATCACCTACAAGGTCGACACCAACGCCGTGGCCAGCCTCGATGAGTGGGGCAGCTTGCTCGATTACGCCAAGGGCTTCTAGGTCCGCGGGTCGTGATCGGATCGGAGATCATCACCGGCCTCACCATCGGGGCCGGCTACTCGCTCCTGGCGGTGGGGGTTGTCCTCGTCTACACCAGCACCCGGGTCCTGTCCTTGGCCCTGGGGGAAATGGGCGCCTTCGGTTTCTACCTCGGTGTCAAGTTCTATCTCCACGGTGTCCCGCTGCTCGGGTGGCACCTGAACGCCTTCGAAGCCGGCGTCACCGCCATCGTGGTCGGGGCCCTGCTCGGCCTGCTGGTCGAACGCTTCATCATGCGCCCTCTCACCGCCCGACCGGGCATAGACAAACTCATCGTCACCCTTGGCGTGGCCTTGGTGCTCGCCTTAGTCGAGCTCAACTTCATCAGTTTCGATCCCTACCCGGCGCCTCCGTTCCTGGGTTCTGGCCACTTCGTGCTGCTGGGAGCCACCCTGACGACCTCGCGCATTGCCGAGTTGGTCACGGCGGCCGGGGCCGCCGCCGTGCTGTATCTGATCCTGAATCGCACCAAGCTCGGACTGGCCACCCGGGCCACCACGTCGGATCCGACCGTCGCCCGTCTGCTGGGTGTGAAGGTCAACACCGTCTACCGCTTCGCCTGGGTGACCGCCGGCGGCCTGGCCGGACTGGCCGGGGCCCTGGTGTCCAACACCAACGGCGTGCTGTTGCCCTTCAGTCTCACCACTGCTCTCTTGTCCTCGCTGGCCGGGGCGGTGGTAGGCGGGCTGGACAGCCTGGGTGGGGCCATAGCCGGTTGCCTGTTGTTGGGTGTGGTGCAGAACCTGGTTCAGCCGTACGGCATCGCCTACGAGTCCGGCATCACTTTGGTCATCGTCCTGGTGGTCCTGCTGGTGCGGCCCCAGGGCGTGTTCGGGACATCCAGTGCCTTCTGAGGATCTGATGTCATCGACGCCGGTCTCACCGGGCTCATCGACGCCGGCCTCATCGGCCGGTCCGGTCGTCGGTTCCCGCCGGCCCCGGGTCGAGACCCGTTCGATCCCGGGCTTGGCGGTCGGGGCGATCGCCGTAGTGGTGGTGCTGGCCGCGCCGGCGCTGCTGCCCGGCTTCAAGCTCGACTACCTGGAGACGGCCATCTCCTTTGCCGTGGCCGCCCTCTCCCTCAACCTGCTGGTGGGCCAGACCGGCCAGCTCTCCATCGCCCACGCCGCCTTCCTGGGGGTGGGCTCGGTGGTGGCGGTGGAGCTGGGGTCGCGGGGCCTGGCCTGGCCTCTTGTCTTCCTGGGCTCAATGGCCGCCACGGCGGGAGCGGTGGCGGTGGTCGGTGTGCCGTCCCTGCGGATCCGCGGCCTGCAGGTGGCCATCGGCACCTTGGTGTTCCAGGCCTTCGCCATCGACCTGGCCAACAGCACCGGCGTGCTGGCGGCCACCCGCAGCTTCAACCGGCCGGGCTACCTCCAGTCCTCGGGTCACATCTATTACCTGAGCCTGGCCGTATTGGCCCTGGTGGCGTTCCTGCTGAGCCGCATCCGGGTCACCCGGTCCGGGAGGTCCTTCGTGGCGGTGCGAGACGTGGAGGCCCGGGCCGCGGCCTTCGGTATCAACGCCGGACGCACCAAGCTGCTCGCCTACGCTCTCTCGGGTGCGCTGGTCGGTCTGGGTGGCGCCCTGTTCGCCTTCCAGCAGAACAGCCTGGGCTCAGCCGTGCCCTTCGGTTTGCAGCCGTCCCTGCTGCTCATTGCCGTGGTGGTGGTCGGTGGTGCCCGATCCAGTGCCGGGATCGTGATCGCCTCGTTCTTCATCTACGCCTTGCCCTCGCTGGCGCCGGCGGGGCTGTCCAAGTACATCCAGGTCGTTTTCGCTGTGTTTTTGATCCTGGCCGTGCTGTTTCAGCCCGAGGGGATCGGCGGCGTGCTCAAGGATCTCAACCAGCGCCTTGGCGATCTGGTGGCGGGGAAGCGCGAGCGACCCAATCCGAGGCCCATGCCCACCGACCCGGTGGAGAAGGCCCATTCGGCCACGGCGCTGCGTCAGGTTCCCCGCTCTCTGTCCGGACGCCTTCCGGTGCCCGCCCTGCTCTCGGCTCGGGACGTGACCGTTCAGTACGGCGGCGTGCAGGCGCTGCAGCAACTCAACCTGGAAGTCCGCCGGGGGGAGATAGTCGGGCTGATCGGGGCCAACGGTGCTGGTAAGTCCACCTTCTTCAATGCCGTGTCCGGCCTGGCCCCGGTCCGGGGCTCCATCCGCTACCGCAATAGGGAGTTGACCACCGCGCCACCCGCCAGCCGCAGCGGGGCCGGCCTGGTCAGGACATTCCAGGACATGGGCCTGGTGCGCGCCGACACCGTTCGGGAGAACCTTCTTCTCTCCCAGGGCTGGCTGGCCCGCTACCCGGCCGCAGCCGGGATCCTGGGACTGGCCGGGACCTTACCGACCGAGAAGGAACTGCGCCGCCGAGCCGACATGGCCCTCGATCTCTTCGGTCTTGACCACCTGGCCGAGGAGCGGCTGGGGGACCTGCCCTACGGGACCATGCGGATAGTGGAGATAGCTGCCGCCGTGGCATCCGGGCCGGACATGCTGCTGCTCGATGAGGCTTCGGCCGGGCTCACCCCGGAGGAGGCCAACCAGCTCGGCTACCGGTTCAACGCCCTGCGGGATGAGCTGTCCCTGACTCTGGTCATCATCGAACACCACGTCCCGCTCATCGCCCGGGTCTGTGACTACTGCTACTGCCTGGAGTCGGGGCGCCTCATCGCGGAAGGGACCCCAGCTGAGGTGGTGGCCGAGCCCGATGTCATCGAGTCCTTCCTGGGGGCGGGGTCGTTGAAGCCGGCCCGGGGAACGCTGTGAGCACGACTGGCTCGGCGGCCAACCCGCTACTGGAGGTCGACCGGCTGTGCTCGGGTTACGGCAGCCTGCAGGTCCTCTTCGACGTGTCCCTGACCGTCGGGCCGGGTGAAGTGGTCGCCCTGATGGGCTCCAACGGAGCCGGTAAGACCACGACCCTGCGAACCATCACCGGCCTGCTCAAGACCATGTCCGGCACCGTTCGCCTCGATGGGCACAGCATCACCGGCCAGCCCCCCGAGGCCCTGGTCCCCCAGGGGCTGGTCATGGTGCCCGAAGGGCGGGGCATGCTGCGGGAGCTGACCGTGCAGGAGAATCTGGAGCTGGGGGCCTTCACCAACTCCGACCGTTCCTCGGTGGCCAAGCTGATGGACCAGACCTTCACCACCTTCCCGATCCTGGCCGAACGCCGGCAGCAGAAGGCCGGAACCCTCTCCGGTGGCCAGCAGCAGATGCTGGCCCTGGGCCGTGCCCTCATGGCCGCCCCCCGGTTGATGCTGGTGGACGAGGCCTCTCTGGGTCTGTCACCGATCATGACCGAGACGGCCTTCAACCTCATAGCCGAGGTCAACAACACCACCGGCGCGGCCGTGCTCATCGTGGAGCAGAACGTGCTCGCTCTGGATCTGGCCCACCGGGCCTACGTCCTGGAGAAGGGCCAGATCGTGGCCACCGCCGAAGGCGCCGAGGTCCGCAGCATGCAGGGCCGTCTCCGTGAGGCCTATCTCGGAGCCGGGCATTGAACGATCCCAGCCTCACCACCGATGTGGCCAGCAGCTTCGCCCTGGTGGTCGGAATGCTGTTGGCCCTTGCTTTGCTGCTGGCCTTTTTGGCCGGCCAGGTGAACCTGGGCAAGGTCAGCGCCCGGGCCCGCCGGCGAGTTGCTCTATTGACACAGGTGGGATCACTTCGCTCGGTTGCAAGTCCCTTCGATGTACACAATGCCGGCGGTGCCGGCACTGCCATATCCAGCGCCGGCGCAGCCGGCGCGAGGTTCCGTTCAGGATCAGGAGATAACAACATGCCCCTGCAGCGCTCACGTTTGATGCTCGGCCTCGGTGTTCTGGCCGCGGCCGCCGTCATCGGCATTGTCGGCTGGTACAAGCTGGCCGGTGAGCCTCTGCTCAACCGCCAGATTCCTTATCTGGCCAGCGCCGGCGTGGCCGTGGTGATCCTGGCTGCCATCGGCGGCGCCCTCTTGGTGGCCGACCAACTGCGGGGTGACGACCACCGCATGGATGATCTCGAGGCGGCGGTGCGCACCCTGGCCGACTCGTTGGCGCCGATCATCGAGTCACCGGCCCGGCTGCGCGACCGCACCCGGCCGGCCAGCTCGCCCCGGGCCGCCGTAGTGGCTCACTCCTCGCAAGGCGATGTGGCCGAGGGGGAGCGGGAGGACGTCGATTTCGAGCCGCTGCGTCCCGGGACTTCGGCCCGGGAGGCGCCGGCGCGGAAGGCAACAGTCCGGAAGGCGACAGTCCGGAAGGCGAAGGCGGCGGGGCCGAAGACTTCCTGAGTCAGATCCTCCTGGTCAGGAGTTCCGTCCCCGGGCTGCCAAGGGCCGCCTCGAACACGGCCGAGCGTGTCTTCGACGTCGGTGCGAAAGAGCCGAGGCGGCCACCGGCGCCGGTGCATCCGGTCGGGGTCGTCGATATCGGGAGCGGGGATCGTAGATCTGTGACCCGAGCGGTGGGCAACCCGGCCGGCAGGCCGGCCCGGGCGTCTCGATCACGGGGTCATGGCGGACCAAGGCCCGGTGCGAACAGCAAACAAAGGTCCTGGCCGGGCCGGTTTTTCCCCTCTTCCGGATCCGCATGCGCGATAATCGAACATAAGTTCCCTTCTTCGATCGCCGGGGGAACGGGGCGGATCGATCTCGATCTGCGGCAGGGCCACAGGGCCCAGGCGACCCTCCTGGTGGGTTCCTCGTGTCGTGGAGGTCGGGATGGTCACTGTTTCGGTTGGTAGTGATACCTCAGAGCCGCCGCCCCTCTTCGGGGTCGGGCCCTGGTTGGTGGAGCGTCGGTCGGTCATGGAGACCAACGAATCGGCGTGGCTGGACGTCCTGGCCGAGTTCGATAAGGACGAGGGCTGGGCAGTTGACGGCCAGTTGCACTGCGCCGGCTGGCTGTCTTGGCGCTGTGGCTTTGCTCGCTCCACGGCGTATGAGAAGTTGCGCCTGGCCCACGAGCTGTCTCGCCGGCCGGTGGTCCATGACGCCTTCGCCAGCGCGGAGATCTCCTATTCGGCCGCCCGAGCCATCTGCTCACTGGATGACGCCTCGACCGAGGTCGACACGGCCCTGGTGGAACTGGCCCGTTCCGGCACCGTCTTGGACGTCGAAGCTGCCGTGCGCTACTACGCCGCCCTCTCCTCCCAGGAGCGGGGCGGTCCCGATGACAAACCCGAACGCCGGGAGATACGGATCTGCAAGGGCCATCACGGACTGGGCCAGCTACGGGCCAGCTTGACCAATGACGAGCTGGCGGCGGTGGAGGCCATGCTGCGCGCCTTCAGAGCGGCCCCGGGTGGGGATGAACCGTTCCCCGACACGCCGGCGGGACCCGCCGACCTGTCTGCACGTGCGCACGATGAGCCCATCGCCGGCGGCGATGTCGTGGAGCCCACCGATCTGTCTGCACACGCAGACGCTGAGGTCCCCGACCTGTCCGGGGAGTTGGACTGGCGGGTGAAATACGGCCAGACCCGAGCCGATGCCTTCA
>DATLUK010000302.1:0-4309 GCA_035533195.1 Acidimicrobiales bacterium
TGAGGACGTGGTTTACCGCTCGTCGAACAAGACGGTGTACTCGGCCAAGTATCACCTGATCTGGTGCCCGAAGTATCCCAAGCGGGTGTTGGTCGGCGCGGTCGAGGCCGGCCTGAAGGAGATCATTGCCGGCGTGGCCGATGAGGTGGGCGGCCAGGTGATCGAGGTCGAGGTCATGCCCGACCATGTGCAGTTGCTGGCAGAGGTGCCACCCCAGGTCGGCCTGTCGAGGCTGGTGAAGCTGTTGGCCGGCAGGTCTTCACGCCAGTTGCGCCAGGAGTTCCCGTCGTGGCGGGGGGCTCGGATGCGCTGGTTGTGGTCGCCGTCGTGGTTCGTGTCCACGGTGGGTGGCGCCCCGCTCGAAGTGGTACGCCGGTACGTCGAGAGCCAGAAGCTGGTGGCGTAGGTGGCCCATCGCTACCGGGCCTACCCCGACAGAGGGCAAGAGTCGGTACTGGTGGGGCGCTCGGCCCCCGGAGCCCCGTGGACGACGCCTAAGGGTTCCGTGCCGACAGTAAATCGCTACACTTTTCTGTCATGAGGGGTGCCGTGTGTCGAAAGAAAACCGCTACACTTTTCTATCATGAGTGTGGCTGCCGCCGTCAAAGGCTTCGTGGACGCCCTGCCCACCGGCTCCTTCGTCGACGCCACGGATGTGCCCGGCGAGGGCGCGGCGCGGGACCTGGCGCTGTCCCGGATGGCAGCCACCCGCCCGGATGTGATGCCAGTGCGCAAGGGGCTGTACTGGAAGGCCCCCATGTCCCGGTGGGGTCCTGTCGGCCCCGACCCCGTTGAGGTGGCGATGCGGATCCTGGCCGGGCGAGGCGCCGGCCCCACCGGCTGGGGCGCCTCCAACTACCTGGGGCTGTCGACGCAGGTGCCGGCGAAGGCCGATCTGGTGGCAGTCGGGCGGGTCCCCAAGGGGCTACCGGCCAGCATCCGGGTCCACTCCCGTTCCAACCTCCGTCGCCTCCACCTCACGCCGGTGGAGGTGGCGACCCTGGAGGTGCTGAGGAACATGCCGCGCTACACCGAAGCGGACTTGGGTGCCACCGCCATCCGTCTCGCTGACCTCGTCCGTTCCGGTCACATCCGTCCCGCCGCCTTAGATGACGTGGTGCGCCATGATCGTCACGCCGGCCTACGGGAGCGCTGGTCGACCCTCAAGGACTCCCTCCTGGCTGCGGCGTGAGCCAGACCTGTGGGCGGCCACGGCTCACTGACGGCCGGGCCTGCCCGTGTCCGGTTCTCGAGGCGGGCGCGCAGTGCCGCAACGACCACCGCCCCGACGGGTGGGAGTCGCCCTTCGCCGGGCCGACACCGACGTTGGCCGACCTCGAAGCGTTCGCCGGCGCACCGGTGCCAGCCGAGTGGTTGCGCGAACATCCCGACGACCTGGGCCAGGCCGTACAAGCTGCCGCAGGAGCCCTCGGCGTCCTTCCGGCCTTCGTCGAGAAGGACTTCTGGGTTACTGAGGCGATCCGCTCCCTAGCCCAACCCCTGCCCGAGGACCGTGGCTACGTGATCCTCAAAGGGGGCACGAGCCTGCTCAAGCTCGGAATGACCGAACGGATGTCCGAGGACATCGACGCGCTGCTCGTGGCTACCGGGGGCCAAGCCCGGCGCGATACCACCCTCAAGCTGCTACACACCCGGGTCGCCAGCGACCTGGGTGTCGACACCCCACGCCAGACGGCGGCAAGCACGGGCGTGAAGCGCTTCGTCGAGTACCCCTACCCTCGGCGGCACCACCACGCCAGCCTCAAGCCCTATGTGTACCTGGAGCTCGGCACCCGGGGCGGGCCGGAGCCGAACACCGTGTACGGGTTCCGGTCCTTCGTCGCCCACCACCTCCTCGAGGGCCAAGGGGCCCGCGAGGACGACTTCGCCGAGCTGCGCCCCGTGTGGATCTCGGTGTTGTCGCCCTGCCGCACCGCCGTCGAGAAGCTCGCCAGCCTCCACGACGCCGGGTCCCGCCTCGATTCCGACGGCCCCGCCAAGCTCGCCAGCGGCGTCCGTCACCTCTACGACGTGTGGGCAATGCTGGGCGACGAGCTCACCCGAACCGATCTAGCCGCGCTCCACGTGGCCGAGACCTCCGCCGACGTCGACCGGCACAGCCAGGGCAACGACTGGACCTTCACCCCCCGCCCCGATGGCGGTTACGCAGCCAGCCCGGCATTCATCGAGCCAGCCCTCAGCATCCTGCGGGACGCCTGGCCGGATCTCGAATCCCTTGTCTACGGGCCCCTGCCGAGCGTTGCGGACTGCGTGGCTCGCATCGAGGAACACACAGAGCTGCTCTAACGGCTTGGCGTTCTCGGCCCCACCGCCGGGCCCGCTCCGGACTGCCGCCGAGGGTTGGGAGAGAGACGGGCGCTGCCCGGGGAGCAACGTCCATGGAAGGCCCGGATCTCCGGCTGGCCTGGGTCCGACCGGGCGCCGATCAGGAGGGTCCGGTCCTGAGATGCCCAGATGGGACCTGCTGGCCGAGCTGCTCGGCAGCACCAACCCGGTCGGTCGGCTCCTGGACGACACCGACGAGAAGCTGCTGTGCCGCTTCTGCTACCTGCTGGTACCTGCTGGGCCTCTACGAGGCGCACTTCCGCCACCGGGACCGGGACCCAACTGTCGGCTCCCTCGCTCAGCTGCCCGCTGACGCCCCCGTGGTAAGCCAGCCGACCGCCCGGCTGTCCGCCTTCCAGCAGCTCAGCGTTCCCTTCACCCTATCGGTGCCCCCCGACACGCCCGGGGGACTACGCCGGGGCCATCGTGGCCCAGAACCAGCCCGGCCCCACCCCGGGGGTGGCCATCCAGACCCGGGTGGGGCTCCAGATCCAGGTCCACGTCCCCGGCACCACCATCCTGGCCGCCCGGCTGCGGTGGGACTTCCTCGACCTCGGCTCCGACCTACCGGGAGATCCTGTTGGACGGCCATCCGGTCATCTGTGCCGAGGTGTTCCGGACCACGGCCGAGCACGACCGAGGGCTATCGGGCAACCATGCTCCGGCGGCCGGGGCCTTCCTCAACCAGCCCCCGCTCCAGCCCAGCCTCTGGATGCACAACGTGCACCGGAACCTGGTGGGGGTGTGGGTGGCGGCGGGGGGACACATCCTGGGCTCGGTGCAGATGCAGGCCATGACCACGGTGCTTCACCCCGCCCCTGAGGCGGTCCCCTTGATCCTGGAACTGAACCCTGGCCTCTGGGCTCGATGGTCGCGGGCCCGCACAGCCTCCCTGGGCCGGGGATGTAAGGAGTGACACGGCCGGCCACACCTTGGCCCTGGCTCCTCTAGGCCGCCGGAGGAGCCGTCACCGCCTCCTCCTACCTTGGCGAGCATGCAGAAGCACAGCGCGGAGCATCCTGTATGAAGGTCCGGGAGGTCATCCAGATCCTGGAGCGCGACGGATGGCGCCTGGTTCGCCAGACGGGATCCCATCGCCAGTTCAGGCACCCGAACACTCCCGGGGTCGTCACCGTCGCAGGCAACCTGGGCGACGATGTTCCGAGCGGTACGCTGGCCAGCGTCAGGCGCGAAGGAGGATCCGATGACCGGATACGCCGTGATCCTCGAGAACGAGGGGGACTCCTGGGGCGCCTACGTACCCGACTTGCCGGGATGTGTGGCTGTCGGCTCCAGCCTGGACGAGGTCGAACAGCGGATCCGGGAGGCCATCCCACTCCACCTCGAGCTATTGCGCGAGCAGGGAGAGGCCATACCTGCTCCCTCTGCTGCCGGCGTGTTGGTCGTCTCCGTGGCATGACGTAGCCGCCAGGGGCAAGGACGGGTAGCCCGGGCCTAGCCGACGTTGCCTTTCCGCCTTACGACACTCCTGGGAACACCTGGCACACTTCGCGCCGGTACGGTATACTCGAACATAGGTTCCCCTCCTCGATCGCCGGGGGGAACGGGGCGGACTTCGGTCTGCGGCAAGGCCACCGGGCCCAGGCGACCCTCCTAGCTGGTTCCTCGCGTCTTGGAGGTTGGGATGGTCACTGTTTCGGTTGGTGCTGAGGCCCAGGAGTCGCCGGCGGGGTCCGTCATCGCAGTCTGCACGTGCGGACGATGAGCCCATCGCCGGCGTCGATGTTTCGGGGGCCACCGATCGCAGTCTGCACGTACAGACGCTGAGGGGGTCGACCTGGCCAGGGAGTTGGACTGGCGAGTGAACTACGGCCAGACCCGGGCCGACGCCGTGCCCGAAGCTGTGGCCGGCAGCAACTCAATCCTTGGGTTCAGGGGGCTGAGAGTCCGAGTCGAGCGCGGGATCAGGGACGTTCGACTTCGAGTCGCCGGGTTACGGAGT
>DATLUK010000303.1:0-3772 GCA_035533195.1 Acidimicrobiales bacterium
CTGGGCCAGGTGTCCCCGGCCCCCTTGGCCCTGGCCATCAGCGGCATCGTCTCGGCTGTCCTCGGGGCCTCCCCCGGCCTGGCCCGCACCGTCATGGTGGTGGGAACCCTTCCCCTCGGCGCCCTGGGCGCCTACCGCCTGACCCTTCCCCTCGCCTCCCGTCGGGCCCGCCTGGTGGCCCCGGTCATCTACCTGGCTCTGCCTCTTCCCTACGCCGCCTTCACCTGGGGGCGGTGGGGGGACCTGGTGGCTTTTGCCGCCGCCCCGTGGCTGCTCGGCCTCCTGGCCCGGGCCGGGGGCCTGGCCCCCTACGACTCCGCCCCCGGTCCGGCCCGGAGGAGGTATCTGGCCCTGGGGGTGGTCATGGCCCTGGCCGGCTCCGTCAGCCCCGACATCGTCCCGGTCGTCCTGTTGGCGGCCGTCGGTCTGGTGGCCGGGTCCCTGCCCACCGGCCAGGTCCGCCCGGCCCTGCGCAGCCTGGGGGCCGCCGGCGCCGGCGCGGTGGCCGCCTGGCTGCTGGCCTTTCCCTGGTCGGTGGTCCTGGTGTCCCCGGGAGCAGCCGTCGAGGCCGTGCTCGGACTGAGCCCGGCCACCTCCCGCACCGCCGGCGTCGGCGCCCTCTTGGGTTTTGAGCCCGCCCCCGGGGGCACCCATTGGGTGGGCTGGGCCCTCCTGGCCGGTATGGTCGTTCCCCTCTTCTTCGGCCGCGAGTGGCGCTTTGGCTGGGGCGTCCGGCTCTGGTCCGTGGGCCTGGTCTGCTGGCTGGTCGCCTGGACCTCGGGCCGGGGCTGGCTGGGGAACTGGACCCTTTCACCCGGCGTCCTGCTGGCCCTGGCCGGGGCCGCCTTGACCCTGTCCGCCGGCATGGGGGTGGTCGCGTTCGAGAGGGATCTGGTCGGCTACGGCTTCGGCTGGCGCCAGGTCGTCTCCGTGCTCGGTGTCCTCGGCGTCGGGCTGGGCGTCCTGGGCGCCGTCGGACATGCAGGCGGCGGGCGGTGGGGGGCGCCGTCGTCCGACTTCGATCAGGTTCTCTCCTCCCTCCCCGGCCACACCGCCACCTCCGGTTTCGACCAACTCTGGATCGGTGACCCCCGGGCGCTCCCGGGCGGGTCCTACGAGCTGGCGCCCGGGGTCGGTTATGCCATCAGCCCGGGCGGTGGCCTGCCCGGCCTGGCCTCGGACTGGCCCCCGCCCGACCCGGGCCCGGCCGGCGCGGTGGCCGGGGTTCTTCGCCTGGCGGAATCGGGCCGGACCGGCCTGGTCGGCCGGCCCCTCGCCCTCCTGGGGATCCGTTACATCTTCGTCCCCACCACTGATGCTCCCGGCGGGCCTTTCCTGAGCCCCCCGCCGCTCCTGGTCCAGAGCCTCCAGAACCAGCTCGATCTGCGCCCGGTAGCGGTTGATCCGTCGGTGATCGTCTTCCAGAATGCCGACTGGAACAGCTCGGACCGGCCCCCCCTGCCGGCCCCGGCCGGGCTCGAGCGGGCCGCCCAGCTGGCCTTCGAGACCGTCCTGTGGGCTCTCGCCCTTCTGGGCCTGTTCCTCACCCGGCGAATCTGGCGTCGCCCCCCTCACGCCCCCCTCCCCCTCGAGCCGGGCCGCCTTCCCATCGAGCAGCCGGCCGGGGCAGCAGTCCCCGCCGAGCCGGCCGGGACCGCCGAGCCGGCCGGGACCGAGCTATGAGCCGCCGGCCCGTGCTGACCTTTGTCAGCGTCGTTCTGGCGGTCATGGCCGTGGCCGGGTGGCGCCTGGATTCGGGAGCGGGCTTCCCCGGCCCGCCTGCGCCGGCCGTGACCACGGTCATGGGCTCGGCCGCCGACCAGGAGTGGTACTGCTCGGTAGCCACGGCCGTCTCCGGGGGCCAGGCCGCTGGGGAGATAGTGCTGGCCAACTCGGGCAGCTCCACCCTCACCGGCACGGTGACCGTCTACGGAAACCAGGGCCAGACCCCGTCCGCCCGGGCCTTCACCCTGGCCCCCTGGTCCCGCGCCGTCCTCGGGGAGCAGCCCGTCCTGACCACCCCCTTCGCCGCCGCCACGGTGGTCTTCCACGGCGGGGGAGGAGCAGCGGAACAGGAGATCTCCGGTCCTCTTGGCGTATCGGTCACACCCTGTGCCGGTCGGCCCTCGTCCAACTGGTACTTCGCCGCCGGGACCACCCGGCCGGGGGCGAGTCTGGTGCTGGCCCTGTTCAATCCGTTCCCCGAGAACGCCCTGGCCGACCTGAGCTTTGCCGACCCTCAAGGGCTTTCGGCGCCGGCCGAGTTCCAGGGCATCTTCGTTCCTTCCGGCGGTCTGGTGACCATCGATGTGGGCCAACATGTGGTGCAGGTCGATGACATAGCCGCCACCGTCAGGGTGAGGGTCGGGCGCCTGGTGGCCTCCGAGCTGCAACTCGACGGCATACCCAATCAGGCCGGGCTCAGTCTGGTGCTCGGCGCTCCGGCCCCGGCCGGGACCTGGTATCTGCCCGACGGCGTGGAGGCCAGCGGGGTCAGCGAATCACTGCACCTCTACAACCCGTCCGCCGGCCCGGCCGGCGTCACCATCGACCTCAACCTGGCCCGGGGCCGGGCCGCACCGTTCCAGTTGAGCGTGGCGGCCGGCTCGGAGGCCGTGGTCGACCTGGCCGGCCAGACGCGCATCCCTCTCGATGACCCATACGACGTCGTGGTCAAGGCCCATGGTGCCCCCGTGGTGGCCGAGCGGACCGTCATCGCGGTGGCCCCGTCCACCCGTACCGGCGCGGCGTCGATGATGGGGGCCCCGACCCCGGCCCGGATGTGGCTGATGGGGGCCGGTGGGGCTGGTCCCAGCCAGGACGAATGGATCGACATCTTCGATCCGGGCCGGCGGGCCGCCACCGTCACTCTCAGCTACCTGGCCGGGGGTTCGGACCCTGCCCTGACCGGCCTGCGGACCATCACCGTTCCCGCCGGCGGCCGCTCGGCGTTGCGCCTGGGCGACCATATCCAGCTGGCCGACCTGTCCGTGTTAGTGGCCTCCTCGGTCCCGGTGGTGGCCGAGCGTGACCTCTACCAGGTCGGAAGCATCGGGATCAGCACCAGTCTGGGCGAACCCGTCTCCTGAGCTCCACTCCGATTTCTCCGGTCCGGGTCTGTTACACGGCCGCCGTTCCCCATCCGCCGCTCGGGCCCCTAGGGCCGGGACATGCACCTCAGACACACGCCCCGATTTCATTACGAATGTGTTGTTGAACGAACGCGATTTCGCCACAACAAGACAAAGTTCAAGATTTTCGGGTGTGTCTCCAAACTTCATCCCTCGGTCCGCACCACTCCAGGTGACCCTCAGCACCTGGGGTGGTAGCCCCAGGGGGTGCAGTCGGCAGGACCGAGGGTGGTGGCCCCAGGGGGTGGTGACCCCAGGGGGTTTAGTCGGCGGTGCCCCAGCTCCCGGGGACGCCGGGGTCGAGTTGGGCGGTGTCGTCCCTGACCGTGCTGCCGTTTCCGTTGCCCTCGGCTGCCGGGGGGCCGGCGTCGGTGGCTTCGGTGGTGCCGAAGTGCGGGACCTCGGGCTCCTCTGGGTGCACGGGCTGGCCGTAGCCTTCGTCCACCAGGCGACCCACCTCTGCGCCATCGATGGTCTCCATCTCGAGGAGGGTTGAGGCAACCTTGTCCAGGCCGGCCCGGTGGCGCTTCAGGTACTCGGTGGCCCTCTCCTCCTGCTCGCGCAGGATGCGGCCCACCTCTTCATCTATGACCCGGCTGGTCTCATCCGAGTAGTCCCGGCTGTGCATGAGGTCCTCGCCC
>DATLUK010000304.1:0-4030 GCA_035533195.1 Acidimicrobiales bacterium
GAGTGAGTGGACGGCCACCACCCCTTCGGATCCGGCCTGGAGGATGGACCGGGGCGGGCCATCCCAGGTGAACTCGGCGTAGCACTCGTCGCTGAAGACGGGCACACCTCGCTCCCGGCCCCAGGCGGCGGCGGCGCTCAGATCATCGAGCTGCCCGGCCGGGTTGCCGGGGCTGTTGACCCACAGCAGGAGGGCCCGGTCGGCGTCAGCCGGCTCGATGGCATCCAGGCGTAAGCGCCACTGGTCGTCGGTCGGAACGGGCACGGGCCGGCAGCCGGCCAGGATGGCGCCCATCTCGTAGGTGGGATAGGAGATGGCCGGGTACAACACGGTGTCCCGGTCGGGCCGGCGCAGCTTCATCCACTGCGGCGTGGTGGCCACAAACTCCTTTGTACCGACGCACGCGGCCACCTGATCGACCTCGGCTCCCAGCCGATGGATCAGCCAGTCCGTCGCTGCCCCCCGGTAGGCGGGCGAGCCGATCGAGGCCGGATAGCCCCGCTCGGTGCCGGAACCGCCCAGGGCCGCCACCACCTCGGGCGGCGGCGGGTCACAGGGGGTGCCGATGGAGAGGTCGACCACGCCGCCCGGGTGCCGGGCCGCCTTGGCCTTGGCCCCGTCCAAGCGGTCGTAGGGATAGGCGGGAGGCACGAAACCGGTACTCAGGACCCGACCTCCTGGAACTGGCTGAAGCGGGCCCGGCCCACCGGATCGACCCGGACCCGGACCCGGACCGAGGTCTCCCCGGGAAGCTCCTCGAGCACCTCGCCCTCCCGGTGCACGGCGGCCAGGATGTCCCCGCGGTCATAGGGAACGACCAGCTCGACCACCGAGAAGTGGGCCCGCAGGCGCTCCCCCAGCACCTCCAGCAGGTGGTCCATGCCCGAGCGGGCGGCGGCGGAGATGACCACCGAGCCGGCGTGCAGGCCGGCCAGGCGGGCCGCCTCGGCCGTGATGTCGGCCTTGTTGAACACGAGGAGCTCGGGCACCTCACCGGCGCCGATCTCGCTCAGCACCTCCCGCACCGCAGCCACCTGGGCCATCGGATCGGAGGCGGAGGCGTCCACGATGTGGACCAGCAGGTCGGCCTCGGCCACCACCTCCAGGGTGGAGCGGAAGGCTTCCACCAGCTGATGCGGAAGTTTCCGGACGAAGCCCACGGTGTCGGACAGCAGGACCGACTCGCCCCCGGGCAGGTCCAGGCGGCGGGTGCGGGGGTCGAGAGTGGCGAACAGGCGGTCCTCGACCAGCACGCCGGCGTCGGTCAGGGTGTTGAGCAGGGTGGACTTGCCGGCGTTGGTGTAGCCGACCAGGGAGACGTTGAAGAGCCGTCCCCGCTGGCGACCCCGCCTCTGCACCCGGCGGGTGCGACTCAGCTGCTTGAGCTCGGACTCGAGCTTGGTCATGCGCCGGACCAGGCGGCGCCGGTCAACCTCCATCTGGGTCTCGCCCGGTCCTCGGGTGCCGATCCCACCACCCTGCTGGGAGAGGTCCTTGCCCCGGCCCCGGATGCGGGGGAGTCGGTAACGGAGCAGGGCCAACTCGACCTGGGCCCGGCCTTCCTCGGTGCGGGCGTTCTGGGCGAAGATGTCGAGGATGACGGCGGTCCGGTCGATGGCCGTGCGACCGAGGATCTTCTCCAGGTTGCGCTGCTGGGCGGGCGTCAATTCATCATCGAAGACGACCGTGTCGGCGTCGACGGCCTCGGACAGCTCGTGCAACTCGGCAGCCTTGCCCCGGCCGACGTAGGTGGCGGGGTCGGGGCGGTCCCGGCGCTGGACCACCCGGGCGGCCTCATCGGCGCCGGCTGTGTCCACCAGCAGGGAAAGCTCGTCCAGGCTGGCCTCGACCTCCTCCGACACCACCGGTGGGACCGCCACCCCCACCAGGACTATGCGCTCCCGGAAGGAGCGTTCGATGAGGGTCATTCAGCCCCCGGGGCGGCGGCGCCCACCCCGACCGGCCGCCCAACCGGGGACACTCCGGGGACAGCAGCGACCCCGGGGACCTCGACCGCGGCGATCAACTGGGCCGGGCCGGTCAGGACCATCTGGGCTGTGCCGTCAGAGCCGCCGGGGCCGTCGGGGTGCTCGAAGGAGACCGTGACCATCCCTCCCGGATTGTCCACGTCGACCACGTCACCCACCATGCCCCAGTCCCGCAAGGCGGCGGCGGTGGCGCAGGAGCCGCTGCCGCAGGCCAGGGTGGCGCCTGCCCCCCGCTCCCAGGTCCTCAACCGGACCGAACCGTCATCGCTCACGACGGCGAAGTTCACATTGATCCCCCCAGGATGCCTCGCCTCCTCGGCCGGGCCGTGGACCTCGACATCGACCTCGGCCAGATCATCCAGAAGGACGACTACATGGGGATTGCCCACATCCACAAGCCGGGAGCGGTGGCCGAGCACGGTGGTCTCCCCGCCCAGGTGCACCTCACCCATGCCCGCGCTGACCACGGCTGATCCGTCCCCGCTCATTGGGCCGATCCGGGCCCGGCGGGGCCCGGCGTCGGTGGACACCACCAGATCGGACCGGCGGAGCAGGCCGGATACCTCCAGGGCCAGGACCAGGCAGCGCAGGCCGTTGCCGCTGGTCTCGGCTCGGCTGCCGTCGGCGTTGAGCAGCTCCATTACGTAGTCGGCCCCTTGAGTGTTCCGGCCCCCCGATGCCGGAGTGACCCGGATGAGGCCGTCGGCCCCGACACCGGTGTGGCGGTCGCATAAGCGACGGGCCAGCCCGGCGTCGATGGGCGCGGCTGACTCCGGATCGATCAGGACCAGGAAGTCATTGCCCAGGCCGTGGAGCTTGAGCAGGCGGAGGGGTGCGGCCGGGGTCATCCCCACCATTCTCCCAGGGCGGCAACGGCCACGGTAGCGAGATTCGCTCCCGGCTCCAGCCAGCGGACCCGTGGATCCCGCCCGAACCACGCCTGCTGGCGGCGGGCGAAGCTGCGGGTTCGGCGGATGGCCTCGCCCAGCGCCTCATCCAGGCCCACCCCGTCCTCCAGGTGGGCGAGGAGCTCCCGGTAGCCCAGCGCCTGCCGGGCGGTGCGGGACAGCCCCGCCGGCCGGCGGGCTAGAGCAGCCACCTCGTCCAGGAAGCCGGCGGTCATCTGCTCCCGGTAGCGCCGGGCGATGCGCTCCCCGAGCTCCTCACGTGACCGGTTGAGGCCAAGCAGCACGAACCGGGTGGCCGGGTAGCTGGCCAGGCCGGGCCCGAAGGAGGAGAACGGCCGCCCCGCCCCAACGCACACCTCCAGGGCCCGCACGACCCGGCGCCGGTTGGCGGGCTCGGCTCGGGACGCGGCCAGGGGATCGAGTAATGCCAGGCGGGCATGTAGGGCCGCCACGCCGAGGTCATCGGCCTCGGCCTCCAATCGGGCTCGGACCTCCGGCCACTGACCAGGAAGGTCGAGGTCATCGACCACGGCCCGCAGATACAGGCCGGTGCCTCCCACCATGAGCACCCGGCGGCCGCGGCCGGCCAGTTCAGATAGGACGGCGCCGGCGTCGGCCCGGTAACGAGCCACCGAGTAGTCCTCCTCCGGATCAGCCAGGTCGATGAGGTGGTGGGGGACGCGCCCGCGCTCGGCCAGGGTGGGCTTGGCCGTGCCGATGTCCATCCCCCGGTAGACCTGCATGGAGTCGATCGAGACGATGTCGGCGTCGAAGCGCTCGGCCAGCTCCTGGGCCAGCGCCGACTTGCCCGAAGCCGTGGGCCCGACCAGGGCGATCGGGCGAGGGCCGCTCAGGAGACGGTCACCGGAATCCGGGTCCGGCCCCGGGTCAGGATCTCGGTCAGCTCACCGGTGAGGTGATGCGGCGCCGCCCCGGTGACCAGCACCGTGGCGAGGGCACCTGAGCCGGGCGCAGGCCCGTCGGTCGGAGGAACGAAGTGCACGAGCTTGTTCTGACGGGTGCGCCCGGTCAGGCGGGACGGATCCTTCTTGCTCGGGCCCTCCACCACCACCTCCTCCTCCCGGCCGATGCGGTCCCGGTGCCGGGCCAGGGCCGAGCGCTGCACGACCACCT
>DATLUK010000305.1:0-4058 GCA_035533195.1 Acidimicrobiales bacterium
GGCTGGGCCCGGACGAGGAGACCCTCAACACCAACCCGCTGATGAAGGGCCCGGCCGGGCTCTGGACGACCCAGTCGGACTACCGCTATCTGACCCAGGCCCTTACGACCTGGAAGGGCCGGCGCACGGTCCTCAAGGTCGGCATCCGGACCTGGTGGACCAAGATCACCGGCCGGCACATGACGGCCCTCGGCGCGGCCGGCGTGGCCCGGTTCCGGCTGGCCCTAAAGGACGCCGGGGTACCGCTCTGGCTGGACAGCCCGCTCAAGTCGCTGATAGTTGAAGGTGACGTCGTGGTCGGCGCCTGTGTCGATCACGGCGGGGTCGAGATCCGGATACGGGCCCGGCGCGGCGTCGTGCTGGCCGCGGGCGGCTTCGAGCGCAATGCCGAGATGCGCCATCGCTACCAGCAGGCTCCAATCAATGCCACCTGGACCTCGGGGGCGGAGGGCAACACGGGCGACGCCATCGTGGCCGGCCAGGAGGTGGGGGCGGCGGTGGACCTGATGGAGGACGCCTGGTGGTTCCCATCCGTGGAGGCTTCCGGGGCCGGCCTCATGATCCTGGCCGAGCGTTCCCTGCCCGGCTGCATCATCGTCAACGGGCAGGGCGAGCGCTACGTCAACGAGGCCACCGCCTACGTCAACTTCGTGCACCGGATGTACGAGCTGGACGAGCCCGGGGTGCCCACCATCCCGTCGCACCTGATCCTCGACCAGCGCTACCGGGACCGCTACCCCTTCGTGGCCGTGCCCCCCCGCCGTCCACTGCCCCGCTACTTCGATAAGTACGGCATCGTGACCCGGGCCGACTCCCTGGAGGAACTGGCAGGCAAGCTCAACCTTCCCCCCGACAAGCTCGCCGCGACGGTGGCCCGCTTCAACGTCATGGCCAACGCCGGCCGGGACGAGGACTTCAACAAAGGCGAAAGCGCCTATGACCGCTATTACGGGGACCCGGGTAACCGGCCCAACCCTTGCCTGGCCCCATTGACCAAGCCGCCCTTCTATGCCTTCCGCATCGTGCCCGGGGACCTGGGCACCAAGGGCGGTCTGGTCACCGACGCCGATGCCAGGGTGCTGCGCGCCGACGGCAGCGCCATCCGGGGCCTCTACGCCACCGGCAACACCTCGGCCTCGGTCATGGGCAACGACTACGCCGGGGCCGGTGCAACTATCGGCCCGGCTATCGTCTTCGGCTACGTGGCCGCCTGCCGGCTGGCCGCCGAGACCCCGGTGACGGTATGAGCGGGCTGCGCGTCGAGCGGCACCCCGACGGGGTGGCGGAGGTCGTCATGGACAATCCTCCGGTCAACGCCCTGCCTGTGGCCGGCTGGTTCGAGCTGGCCGGTGTCGTGCACGACCTGGGCGAGGACCCCGAGGTGCGCTGCGTCGTCCTCCGGGCCGACGGTCGGGGCTTCAATGCCGGCGTGGACATCAAGGAGATGCAGGCCACCGAGGGATTCGAGGCACTGGTGGGGGCCAATCGGGGCTGCTTTGCTGCCTTTGCCGCCGTGTATGAATGCGCCGTTCCGGTGATCGCCGCCGTGCACGGTTACTGCCTCGGCGGGGGGATCGGTCTGGTGGGCAACGCGGATGTGATCGTCGCCTCGGAGGACGCCACTTTCGGCCTGCCCGAGGTAGACCGGGGGGCCCTGGGCGCGGCCACCCATCTGGCCCGCCTGGTTCCCCAGCACAAGATGCGGGCGATGGTCTACACCTCGGCCACCGCCACCGCCGCCGAGCTGCACTCCTATGGCTCCGTCCTGGCGGTGGTACCCAAGGCCGACTTGGTGGCTACGGCCATGGAAGTGGCCGGACGCATCGCCGCCAAGCGCCCCGGCGTCATCCGGGCGGCCAAAGAATCTCTCAACGGGATCGATCCCATCGACGTCCGACGCTCCTACCGATTCGAACAGGGATTCACCTTCGAGCTCAACCTGCTCGGACACGGGGATGAAGCCCGGGACGCGTTCATCGGTGGCGAGAGTTCTGGCGGGGGAACCGGGCCCACTTGAGCGACAAGCGCCTTACCGAAGAGGAGGTGGTGGCCGAGCTTCACAGCGGGATGACCATCGGCATCGGAGGCTGGGGGAGCCGGCGCAAGCCGATGTCGCTGATCCGGGCCATCGCCCGCTCCGGGCTGCGGGATCTGACCCTGGTCAGCTACGGCGGGCCGGATGTCGGCGTGCTGTGCGCCACCGGGCAGGTCAAGCGGGTGGTCTATGCCTTCGTGTCCCTGGACACCATCGCCCTAGACCCGCACTTCCGCTCCGCCCGCCAGGCCGGCGCCGTGGAGGACGAACCCTGGGACGAAGGCCTGTTCCTGCTCGGCCTGCAGGCGGCCGCCTGGCGGGTTCCCTTCCTGCCCAGCCGGGTGGGCCTGGGCTCGGATCTGCTGCGCCTCAATCCGAGGTTGGCGACGGTCCGCTCTCCCTTTGGCGACGGGGAGGAGCTGGTGGCTGCTCCGGCCCTGGAACTGGACGCGGCCCTGTGCCACCTGGACCGGGCCGATTCCCGCGGCAACGCGTGCTTCCTCGGTCCCGACCTGTACTTCGATGACCTATTCCTGCGGGCCGCCGGCCGGCGTTACATCTCCACCGAGAAGGTGGTGCCCACCGCCGGTCTGCTCGAGGAAGCCGGGACCGAACAGCGCCTGCGCATCCACCGGGGCCTGGTCGATGGGGTGGTCGAGCGGCCGGGCGGAGCCCATTTCACCGACTGCCGTCCCGACTACGAGCGGGACGAGGCCTTCCAGAAGGACTACGGCGCCGCCGCCTCTTCGGCCGAGGCCTGGGCGGGCTTCCGGGCCGAGTGGATCGACCGGACCGAGGATGAGTATCAGGCCCGGGTGGCGGCCCGGTGACGGTCAGCCGGGCCGAAGTGTGTGTCACGGCCATAGCCGAGTGCTTCCGGGGCGACGGGGAGATCCTGGCCAACCCGATCGGCACCATCCCCATGATCGGCGGCCGCCTGGCCCGGGCCTCTTTCGAGCCCGATCTGCTCATGACCGACGGAGAGGCCTGCCTCATCTCCGACCATGCGGCCTTCGCCTGGCCGGAGGGCAGGGTGATCGAGGCCTACAACCCCTACCGGGCCATGTTCGACCTGGTCTGGTCCGGCCGGCGCCACGTGATCATGGGAGCCAGTCAGATCGACCGCTTCGGCAACCAGAACTTTGCCGCTATCGGCTCGGATTACAGCCGGCCCAAGGCCCAGCTGCTGGGCTTCCGGGGGGCGCCGGGCAATAGCGTCAATGACGCCACCAGCTACTGGGTGCCCAATCACAGCCCCCGGGTCTTCGTGGAGTCGGTGGACGTGGTCACCGGGGTGGGCTGGGACCGGGCCGCCGCCGCCGGCCCCGCCGCCACCCGGTACATGGACCTGCGCCGGGTGGTGACCAACCTGGCCGTGTTGGACTGGGAGACGCCCGGGCACCACATGCGGCTGCGGTCGCTGCACCCGGGGGTCAGCGCCAAGGAGGTCCAGGACGCCACCGGCTTCGAGCTGGTGATTCCCGACCAGGTCGCGGCCAGCCGCCTGCCGACGGATGAGGAGCTGGACCTGATCCGCCGGGTGATCGATCCCACCGCACTGAGGGAGAGGGAGGTCCCGGCCTGAGCGGGCTGGGTCCAGGAGGGTCATATTCCGTTGAGCGGGACCCCGGCGGCCCGGGGCCGACAGCCCCGGCGTAGCGTGGGTGGTGGCGCTCCAGCGCCCTCGGAAGGAGCCTGCCCGATGGCCGACACCTGGGACACGATCGATCGCTACGTCATCATCTCGTCTGACACCCATGCCGGGGCCGAGCTTCACCAGTACAAGGACTACCTGGACCAGCGCTGGCACGAGGATTTCGATGCCTGGGCCCGGAGCTATTCCTCCCCCTATGACGATCTGGTGGACGCCACCGCCAGCCGCAACTGGGACAGCGACTACCGACTCAAGTGCCTGGAGGAGGACGGCATATCCGCCGAGGTGACCTTCCCCAACACCATCCCGCCGTTCTTCGACACCATCCACAGCTTCGCCAGCCTGCCCTGGACCCGGGAGGACTTCGAG
>DATLUK010000306.1:0-13038 GCA_035533195.1 Acidimicrobiales bacterium
AGCCCGTCAATCTCGATGCCGACGCAGTGACTACGTTCCAGGACTGGCACGGGGCTCCTTCTGCTCTTTCGCAGGATCGGTTGGGGCCTCGTGCCTACCAGGCCAGAACTACACCCATGTCATTACTGTGCCTCGCTACCGAAAATCCCGCGGAGCGATGGACTCAGGCGGTCAAAAGGTGAGCCCTGGAGAGTGCCTCGGCATAGTCACGGGGGTCCCCGGGGAGCAACTCAAGATGCACCACCTGGTGGCCGGCGGAGTCGACCACGTCGGCCACCCGAGCCACCACCGGGTCGGACTCGTCGGCAGCGATGACGATCGCCCCGGGCACGATCAACGCCGGATCCCGAGCTTCGGAGAGCAGAACCCACGGCATGCCGGTCTCGTCGACCTGCTGGACGTCGCAGGGAATATCGACCTGTACGTGATGTCTAGGCATCGTCACCTCCTCCGGCGGTAGGGATTCCTCTGGGCGGCGCTGAACACCGTTAGAAGGCTACTGCCGCCGCAGGTGAGGCCTCGGGCAGGACGATGTCGAAGTGGGGTGCCTCGAAGGTCGCCAACAGCTCGTAGCCGGCCCGTCGGAGGGTCCCGACCTCGACGCTGCCATAGGACGACCGGCTCCAGAGCCGCTCGTAGCGATCCAGGGTCACCTGGATGGTCGAGTGCCCGAGGCGTTCCATGATCGCCTTGGGATGGGCCCCCTGAGCGATGAAAATGGCCACGCAGGAGTGGCGGAGATCGTGAAAGCGCAGGCGGGGCGGAAGTCCGGCCGCGACGACGGCTGGTTTGAAGTGTCGGACATAGAACAGGTTGTACCGGATCGGTGCTCCGGTCGGACTGGTAAAGACCAGGTCGTCCGGGCGCCAGGTCCGGTCAGATAGATAGGTGGTCAATTCGTCACAGAGGAATCGGGGCAGGCGGACGGAGCGGTTGCCATAGGTCTTGGTGGGCCCGAAGACCAGCCGGCCGCTCACGTCGGCCAACGACTCGCGTACCTCGGCCATGCCCGCTGGAGGTTGAGCCGGCCCACCCGCAGCGCTCCGATCTCCCCGGCCCGCAGCCCGGTATAACCGCCAAAGTAACCAGCGTCCGGTACCGGAGAGTCCGCTACCCCGGCAAAGAGCTGGAGATCTCGGCGATCAGACGGTCGATCTGATCAGCGTTGGCGGACTGGTCCGAGCCGGTGCGCTGGGCGTACACGGCCGCACCCAGGTCCCGGTAGAGCCCGTCGACCCGCCGCTTCTCCTGTACCTCATCAAGCTTGGCATGACCGCTCTGGGCCGCGTCCTGGGCCTTCTGGGCCACCTGGCCGGCCTGGGCCTTGACCTTGTCCATCAGTCCCACTGTTGCCTCCGTCTCCGGGTTGAACCGGGTCTGTCCCATCCGGCCTCGGGCCCGCCTGACCACAGCCCGGTGGAAGTCCTCACCAGTATGGGGCGTCCGTTCGGAGTGCGCCAGGGCCGCCTTCATCGGCAAACAAACAGGACTCCCGACCCATTGGATTTCGAGGTTGTCGCGATGAGGATCATCACAACGGTCCGACAACAGCCGGTTCCGTCACACCAAGTCGGAATGGAGACTTCGATGAACATGACCTACATCACCCAGCAGTTCGTCCAGCAGCTTGCCCGCATCTTCCGTCGGCCCAACGATGAATCCGGCGCCGCCATGGTCGAGTACGCCCTCCTGGTCGCCCTCATCGCCGCGGTGTGCATCGCCGTGCTGACCACCCTCGGCACCCACATCTCCGGCCTGTTCACCACCGTCACCAGCAGCCTGCCGTAGGGCTCCGGATCCTCTCACCCGGTGGCTGACGCCGCCAGGTGCGGGGAGACACACCGCACCCTCCTCCACAGAGCGGCGGCCAGACACCTGGCCGCCGCTCTGGCGCGTCCGGCGCCGGCGAAGCCGCGGCCGCTGGTGAGCCGGGCCCGGCCGGGGTGGTGCCGGGTGGACTCGGCCTCCGCAGGCGGCGCAGAAGCGCAGAGAGGAGAGGGAAGAGAAGGTCTTACAGATCAGCCGAGACTGACCAGGCCGATGCGCATGGCCCGCAGGACGGCCTGAGTGCGATCCCCGACGTCCAGCTTCTGGTATATCGAGTAGAGATGGTTCTTTACCGTCTTCTGGCTGATGTACAGCCGCTGACCGATCTCGGCCGTGTTGGCCCCCTCGGCCAGCAGGGACAGGACCTCGAGCTCGCGGTCGCTGATGGCGGTCTCGGCCCTGCGGTCACAGCCCGGGCTGTTCCGGCCGCTGGCCGAGCCGCGGGCGGAGACCTTGCTGGCCACCGCCTCACACAAGGTCTGGGCCAGTTCCTCCAGGGTGCAGTCCTTGGTGATGTAACTGGTGGCTCCGCACTGACGGGCCTCCTCGAGCATCTCTGGCTCATCGTGCATAGACAGCATGACGATGGGCAGGCTCGGCATCCGCAGATGGATCGTCCGGGCTGCGGCCAGACCGTCCATGACGGGCATGGACACGTCCATGAGGGCCAGGTCGGGGTTCAGCTCCTCGGCCTTGGCGATGGCGCTACGTCCATCGCCCACCTGGGCCACTACCTGGTACCCGAGCCGTTCCAGGGAACGGGCCAGGCCGTCACGGAGCACGGCATGATCGTCGGCCAGGACGACCCTCATCGAGCGGGTCATAGTGAGCATCGCAGCACCGTCCCTCGGGTCGTGCGGGTCAGATGGAACTGTCCCTCCAGTGATTCGCACCGGGCCCGCATGGTCTCGACCGTCATGGTCGGGACCCCTCCGAATCCGGCGTGCAACTTGGACGGGGCCGTGCCGATAGGCGCGTCGTCGACCACCATGAGCGCAGGCACCCCCTCGTCCCGGTACCAACAGACCGAGATGTTATCGGCGCCGGCCGAGGCGGCGGCCGCCACGGCCTCACGCGCCAGCATGTACACCTGCCGCTCCCGTATCAGAGGCAGCCGCTCGGCCTCCGCCGTCGTCACGGTCACCTGCGGCCTGAGCGGGTAGTGCTCAGGCAGGCGGTGCAGGGCTTTGGTGAGGTCCATGTCCTCGCTGACCTCGCAGCGCAAGGCGTGCATGGTGTTACGCAGTTCGGCCACCACCGCCCTGACCCCCAGCCGCAGCGAACGCAGCGAATCCTTGACCTCCTCGTCACTGACCTGGCGCAGGATGATGTCGAGCTGCAGGCCGATGGCGGCCACCGACTGACCGGTCCGGTCGTGCAACTCGCCCGCCAGGCGCCGCCGCTCCTCGGACAGCCCGGTGACGCACAGCATGGCGAAGCGGTGGGCGTTGTCGATGGCCAGCGCCGCCCGGGCCGCCACCGCCTCGGCCAAGGTCAGATCGGCGGCGTCCCAGCACCGGGGCACCGCCGACTCGACGGCCAGCAGGCCGATGGAGCGGTCCCCCACCAGCATCGGCAGGTACAGGGCACTGCGGGATCCGGGAGCGAGACCGCTCCCCGCCGCCGAGAGGGGGCCCAGCTGCTCGGACACGGCTCGGCGCTCCGCGCACGCCACCCACACCGCCGCGGGCAGGTCGCTCCGGCTCATAGTGACGGCCAGATGGGCACCCTCGGCCAGTAGCACCTCGACCCAGTCCTGGTCCTGGTCATGCAGACCCAGGACCACGACCACGTCGGGAGCCAGCAGCTCGTGGAGGTGCTCGGCGGCGCGGCGGGCGCAAGCCAGGTCGTCCGCCGGTAGTGAGCCCTCTCCCGCCGCCCGGCAGAGGTCGGCCAGGTGGGCGTTGGTGCGGGCCAGGCGGGCGGTGTCGACCAAGGTGCGCCGCCGGTCGTCATCGGCATCGGCGACCAGCCTGCGGGCGTAGGAGCCGGTCACCAACCCGAGGCCCAGGTCCAGCGCCCACACCATGCCGGTGGACGGCGTCGGCGGGCGCCCGTTGGCCAGACCACCTGTCAGCACCAGGGCGTAGCAGAGGCCGGTGCCGAACCCGGAGGCCGGCCAGCCCCGCTCGAGGGCCAGCAGCCCCACGGACACCACGGCGTAGAAGGAGAAGCCGGAGCTGAGCCCCCCGGTCGCCACCACGGCCAGGGACGTGAGGACCAGATCGGCGCCGGGGTCCAGGCCGGTGCACAGGCGAGCGGGCCGGACGCGGGTGCCGTCGGCCCAGCGCCACATGACCATGAGGGCGAGAGGAACGCACCAGACCAGGTGCCGGGCGGGGACGCTGGAGGCCGCCGTCGTCCCGGCGGCCACGGTGAGAGCGACGCTGCGGACGACGACGGCCACATGCCGGCCGGGTCCGGGGGAGTTGTCAGTGCCGGCGCTGGTCACAGCTTGAGCGCCACCATGATGCTGCGCAGAGCGGGGCCGAGGACGATGACCATCATCGGGGGGAAGATGAACGCCACCAGGGGGAAGAGGATCTTCACGGGCAGCTTGGCGGCCTTCTCCCGGGCCCGCTGACGCCGCTTCGCCCTCATCTCGTCGGCCTGGGCCCGCAGAACCCGCCCGATCGGCATTCCGAGGGCGTCGGCCTGGGTCAGGACGACCACGAAGTTGGAGAGGTCCTCGACGTCGTTGCGGCGCCGCAGGTTCTCCAAGGCATCCCGGCGGCTGAGTCCGAGACTCATCTCCCGCAGGGTGAAGCCAAGTTCGTCGGCCAGTTCGCACTGCATATGGCCACAAGTGGCATCGATGGCCTGCTCGAGACCGAGGCCGGCTTCCACCGAGATCGTGAGCAGGTCAAGGACGTCGGGCAGGTCCCGCTGGATGGCGGCGGCTCGCTGGCGGGCCCGCCGCTCGATCCACGCCCTCGGCCCCAGCAGGCCGCAGGCCGGCATGATGACGAAGGCCAGGAGGATGAAGCGGGGCTGGGGGCGGGCCAGGCCGGCAAAGCCCAGGGCGGCCACCACGCCGGCGGCGGCCGACAGGGCCTGGATGCTGGCCAGCTCCTCGGCCCGCAGGGAGGCGGACATGCCGGCCTGGAGGATCTGAGCGTGAAGGCGGTCGAGGTTGGCCGGCGGGTAGACGGCGCTGATCCGCCGCAGTAGTCCCCGGCCGAGGGGTTCGAGCAGCCGCCTTCCGATGGGCTGGGACAGCCTGGGGTCCCGGGCGACGGCCGGAGCACCGATCTGCTCCACGTCCCGCAGATGGGCGAGGGTGCCCGAGGCATGACGGCCTCTCCAGGCCACCAGGGCCACCAGGGCGGTCCCGCCGAGGACCATGAGCATCCCCGAGGCGATAGCGGCGTTGTTCACTGGTGGCCTCCTAGACCTTGATGTCGACCATGCGGCGGATGACGACAAACCCGGCGCCGAGCATCAGGGCGCAGCCGATGAGGACGGCCAGACCCGCCCCGCTGAAGAAGGGCCGCAGGTAGCTCGGGTCGATCACCTGGATGGTCAGCCCCAGGAGCAGGGGCAGGGCGATCAGCACGTAGGCGGATACCCGCCCTTCGGCCGTGAGCACCCGCACTTCACGACGAACCTCTTCACGCGAGCGCATGAACTCGGCCAGCGTGTGGAGCACGTCGGCGATGCGTCCTCCGGTCGTCTGCTGGGTCCGCACGGCGTGGACCGCCCACCTCAGATCGGGGATGTCGAAGCGATCCGCCATGCGGGCGAGGGAGTCGGTGAGCTCCTCGCCCAGCATGGTCTCGGCCACCACCCGGTCCAGTTCCTCGGACAGAGGGGCGCGGCATTCCTCTCGCAGCATCTGCACCGAACGTAGGAAGGTGTGGCCCGAGGCGATGGAGGACGCCACCAGCGCAAAGGCGCTCGGCAGCTGGGCCTGGAGCTGCCGGCGTCGTCGGGCGGCGACGATGTCGGGCCAGCGCCGCGCCGCCAGAGCACCTATTACCGCCCCCATCAGACCCACGACCGGCGCCGCCGTCAGCTCTCCCAGGAGCAGACCGCCTACGACGGCCGCCACCGCGGCAAGAGCCATGTACTCACCGGGCCGCACCGGCAGATGGGCCCGGTCGATGGAGGCGGTGAGCACGCCTCGGCGGTCGAGACGGGACAGCGAATCGCCCATGCGCCGGGTGACCGAGCTCACCGACGGTGAGCCGGTAAGGGCCGCCACGGGCACGTCGCGCTCGCCCCACGGCAGATCGAGGACGTCGGCCAGTCGGCGTTCGTGGCGCTGGGTCCGGGACAGCCAGCCAACCACGGCCAACAAAGCTCCGCCCCCCACCAGGAGGGCCGCCGCCGCCTCTCCGGCCGGGGTCATCGACGGTGTCCCGGGCGGAACTGGCCCCGGCCGGGGGCCTCGACCCGGCCGGGCCGACGGGCGGCGGGGACCCGGCCGCCCACGCCCGAGCTCACCAGCTCGGCCAGGACCGCCTCGTTGCGGAACAGCGAGGCGCGAACCTCAACGCCTCGGGCCGCCAGCCGGGAGAGGATGCGGGGCCGCAGCCCGGTGGGCGACAGCTCGGCGGCGGATTCAGGGCGCACAAAGAGGTCCTGGAGCAGCACGACGTCGCCCTCGAGTCCCTGGACCTCGGTGATATTGACCACCCGCCGGCCGCTTTCAGCGGTACGGGCCAGATGGATGATCAGCTCGAGCCCGGACACGACCTGGTCCCGGATGGCCTTCAGAGGGAGCTCGAAGCCGGCCATCAAGATCATCGTCTCCAGACGCGACAACGCGTCGCGCGGATCGTTGGCGTGGACCGTCGTCATCGACCCCTCATGACCGGTGTGCATGGCCTGGAGCATGTCGAGAGCCTCGGCGCCGCGACACTCCCCGACGATGATCCGATCCGGGCGCATCCGCAGCGAGTTCTTGACCAGGTCACGGATCCGGACCTCACCCGCCCCTTCGGAGTTGGGCGGCCTCGCCTCCAGGCTCACCACGTGGGGCTGCTGGAGCTGAAGCTCAGCGGCGTCTTCAATGGTGATGACGCGCTCGCCATCCGGGATGAAGGACGACAGCACGTTCAGCAGTGTGGTCTTGCCGGTGGCGGTGGCCCCACTGACCAGGATGTTGATCCTGGCCCGGACGCACGCCTCCAGGAACTCGGCGGCATCCATCCCCAGGGCTCCGAGGTTGATGAGGTCGTGGATTCTCATTGGGTCGGCCGGGAACTTCCGGATGGTCAGCACCGGTCCGCGAATGGCCAGCGGAGGGACGATGGCGTTGACCCGGGATCCGTCCGCCAGCCGGGCATCGACCATGGGCGAGGACTCATCGACCCGCCGCCCCACCACCGTCACGATCCGGTCGATGACGCGCCGGTACTGCTCCGGGGAGGCGAAGGAGACGGGCATTCGCTCTGTCCGCCCAGCCCGCTCGACCCAAATCTCGTCGTAGTTGTTGCACATGACCTCGGTCACGGCCGGGTCGGCCAGCAGCGGCTCGAGCACCCCGTAGCCGAGGATGTCCTGGATGACCTCCTGCACGAAGCGGCGGCGCCCGGCGGGGGAGATCCCCAGATCTTTCCGGCTCAGGATGCGATCGAGGGCCTTGCGGACCGCATCCTCCAACTCGGCACCGGCCAGGTCCCCGGCCGAGGCACCCAGCTCGACCAGGACCAGCTCATGGACCCGCCGCTTGGATGACTCCCACTGGTCCGGGCTGCGCCGGGTGGCGCTCGTGCCTGATCCCGCCGCCGCGGGGCGCGGGCGGCTCCGGGTGGCCGGCTCGGTAGGGGAGACCTCGGCCTGGACGCTGGCGAGCTTCTCGGACAGCTTCATGCGATTGCCACCTCCTGGTGGGCCGGCCGCTCCCGATGGAACAGGCGCCGGATGCGACTGGCCGCCGCCGGGGCGGCCGTGCCGAGCTCGACCTGGCCGCCTCCAGGTGTCCAACGCGACATGCTCGCCACCAGCTGGCGGCTGATGTCCGTGTTGGGACACATGGCCAGGACCGGCTGGCCCTGATTGATCGAGCGGCTCACCTCCCGGGCAAAGGGAAGGTTCGACTCGATGCGGTGCTCGAAGACCTCATCGACCTCCGCCACCTCCAGCCCGATGCCGGCCTCGACCTTGTTGAGGATGACCGAGATTTCGTCGGTGGGGATCTTGAGCTTCCCGAGGGTGGCCAGGAAGACCGTGGTGTTGCGGACACTGGGCAGGTCGAAGGTGCACAGGCACAGCAGCCGGGATGACTGGTCGAAGGCGGCCAGCACCGTCTCGGACAGCTGGGCGGGTGTGTCGACCACCACGTAGTCGAACCGCCGGCGCAGGACGCGGATGATCCTGGTCACCTCGGGGGGCGAGATCTGGTCGGCCTCGCTCGGATCCCGAGGAGCCGTCAGTACCTGGAAACCGGCCGGATGAGGGGTCAGGTACCCGTCCACATGGTCGTAAAGCTCGTCTTCATCGGCCGTTCCCGCCAGTGCGTCCGCCACCGAGTACTGAGGCTTGAGCCGCAGGGCGGTGGACACCTCGCCGAACTGCAGGTCGAGATCCACCAGGCAGACCTTCTGGCCCGTGACCCGGGCCAGGTGGTAGGCGAGATTGGTGGCGTAGAAGGTCTTTCCGCATCCGCCCGTCGAGGAAGCGACCGTGAGCACGGTGCCCACCGGCGACAGGGACGGGACGGCCGGTTCCGAGGTCTTCGGCAACCGTCGCTCCGACATGGCCACTGCGTGGCGGTGGGCGGCCCCCATGGCGGAGGCCAGCGGGGCCAGGTCGCGGGCCGGGTAGGAGACCAGCTCGACCGCACCGGTCCGGACGAGGTCGGCCAGCCCGGCCCGGGGGGGATCGGGCAGGGCCAGCACTATGGCCAGCTCCGGATGGGAGCGACGCAGTGACGCCAGCCTGGTCATCCCGGCGTGGTTATCGAGAGCCGGGCCGGCCACCACCACATCGAAGGGGCCGGCCTCGTCGACCAGCCGGCCGAGGTCGGCCACCCGGGGACACGCCACGACTTGACCACCCGGGCCCATGGCCCGGCGCACGGCCTGGGTCAGCCCCTCTCCCCGAGAGGCGACCAGGATGCGGGAGGTGATCACAGCCCGGCTGCCGTCAGCGCCTGGCCGGTGCCGTAGCAGGTGCCGGCCGGGGCCGGAGCCTTGGCGTCGGGAACCTCGGCCAGGTACACCGACTCGTTGGCGGCGGCAAAGACGACGGCCGGCGCCTGGGCCGTGGTAGCCGACAGGAGCACGGTCACCGCCGTCGGCACCTGGCGCCCGGTGGTGGACTCATGGCCCTTGAACTCGGGAAGCTGCAGCGAGACGTCGATGACCGGGACGTCGGCCGCCACCAGCACGGTGCATGGCACCACCGTCTGGGCGCCGGGGCCCGAGGCGGGCCCGCCGCCCGGGGACGAGAGATGGGTGATGCTGGCATAGACGTCGACCAGGTCCCCCGGGCCCAGGTAGGCAGCCAGCCCGGCGGCCTCGCTGGCCGGGGAGACGGCCACGGCCTGGTGGCCCTCTGGAGTCGCCACCTCGGGGGTGGAGGCCGCACCGGCGCCAGAGTTAGACCCGGCGGGGGCCGACACGGCCGGGCGGCCCTTGCCGGCGGCCGAGGCGGGGCCAGCCTTGAGACTCACCACGACCAGCGAGGCGCCGACCACGAAGGCGGCCGCGCCGACCAGCACCATGACGAGGGGCCGGCGGTTCATGATTTCACCTGTTGGGAGTTGGTCATGTCCAGGTGATCGGTGCGGTGTCAATGGCTCTTAAGTAGGCCGATCGACTCATCGTGATGAGTCTTGAGACCCATCAACTGACGGTGACACCTTCCGACACTCAATCCGTGAGCGAGCCAGCGGCAGTAGACATCAGACCGGAACAAGCGGAGCAATCGGACCAATCGGACAGGCGGGGCCGCGGCCAGAGGGGTACCGCCATGATCGAGATGGCGCTCGCCCTGCCTCTCCTCCTGCTGTTCCTGTACGGGATCATCTCCTACGGCGTGCTGATGGCCGCCCAGCACACGCTGGTGCAGTCGGCGGCCGACGCCGCCCGGGCGGCTGTCGCCTCGACGGAACCCTCGACGGCGGCGCTGGATCAGGCCGATACCTCTTTAGGGTGGCTCGGTCAGTGCGGGCTGAGCGGGGTCACCTGCACCGCCACGCCGACGGCCGGCGCCTGTTCGGCCGCCGTATCGGCCCCGTGCATCACGGTGGTCATCAAATACGACTACGCCGACCATCCCCTGGTGCCCGAATTGCCCGGGCTCAACCTGGTCATGCCCTCGACCATCCAGGCGTCCACCACCACGCTCCTGGCGCCGCAGTCATGAGACGACTCAATAGGGATGAATCGGGCGTGGTGATGATCATGGTTGCCGCCGCCATGGCCATGCTCATGACCGCCACCGCCCTCTCCGTCGACGTAGGACGCGTCGTGGTGACCAATCGTGTCCTTCAGTCCGTGGCCGACGCTGTCGCCACGGACGTGGTGAGCCTCCTCAACGGCTCTCCGGCCTCGAGCGTCGCCAGTGCCGTCGACAGCGAGGCCGTGGCGGGCGCCGGTCGCAACAACTTCGTGCCGGCCGCCGACGGCGGTCCTTCCGGCAACACCCTCACCGTCACTCTGGGTCAGTGGACCACTTCGAGCTCGACGTTCACGCCGCTGTCCGACACTGACTCCGCCGACGTGCCTGACGCCGTCAGGGTCCAGGCCGGCGCCGTGGTCGGCTACATATTCCAGGTCGGCAGCTCGATCCTGAGCCGGGCCGGCACCGCCAGCACGGTGCCGCTGGCCGGCTTCAGCGTCGGCAGCTACCTGGCCTCGTTCGACTCCACTCAGGTCACGGTCCTCGACGGCCTCCTCGCTGCCTTCGGGCCGCCGGTCAGCATCACCGCCGTCGGCTACCAGGGTCTGGCCACCACCTCGATCGAGCTGGGCGACCTACTCGATGCCGACGCCTCACTGGGATCGGTCCAGAACCTGCTGACGGCCAGCCTCAGCTCCAAGAGTGTGCTGGCCGACCTCGCCATCGCCCTGGGCCAGGACGCCACCACCATGCTGGACAGCGGCAACGCCTCGGCGGCCGCCACCCTGCAGACCGACCAGACCATCGTCAACGGGCTGTCGGTCGGAGCGACCACCAGCGCCACGGTGGAGCTCTGCCAGATCATCGAAGTCAACTCGTCCTGCAGCCCGACCGGGAGCGGAGCGGCGTCGGCCTCGGTCAACGTCTTGTCCTTGATCACGGGCCTGGCCGAGGTGGCCAACGGGTCCAACGGCTTCAGCGTGAATCTGGGGGTGGGCTATCCGGTCGAGATCTCCACCTCGATCATCCAGCCGGCGGCCATCCAGCCGCCGAGTCCCGTCGGACAGTCCCTCAGCACTCAGCAGATGACGACGACCCTAAGCTTGAACCTCGGGCTGGGTGACTCGCTCACCGTCGCCTCCAGTGGGGCCTTGGCCACGGCCACCCTGAGCGCCGTCAACTGCGTCGGCACGCCCGAGCAGACCACTTACGGCGTGAAGACCACGGCCGCCGAGCTGACGGCCACGGTGGCGACGGCGCTGTCGCAATATGCGAGCAGCGACCAGGTGGGCGGCGGGTCCGGCACTCTGGCCTTCCCGGCGCCGTGGACCAACACCGACGGCCAGTCGGTGGCCACCGCCACGCCGTCGGTCAGCTTCTCCTTCAGCGGTGCCAGCCAGCTGCCCAGCCCCCTGTCGGGCACAGTGACGACGGCACTGAGCCTGCTCGACCCCCAGATCCCCGACATCCTGAGCGCCCTGGGGACCTCGGTGGCCGGCGCCACGGTCACCTCCTACCCCACGGTTTGCAAGGCCCCGGTCCTGGTCCAGTGATCCGGCCCGGTCCTCCGAGCCGGGGAGGCGGAGCGTTGTGTCAGGCCCTCGAGAGCCGTCCGTGCGGATTGTGTTATGCCCGCCGCCGGAGACAATCACCGGCTAGAGAAGAGCCCGGCGGCAGAGTCATGAGTCCGGAACCGCCCGCCTGCGGGACGAGCGGGACACGGCCGCAGCGCTGGTGGAGGCCCTGCAGGCCGAGTTCGACGGGATCGTCGAGTCGAGAACCATGGCGACCAGGAGCGCCAGGGGGTCTTCCGAGACCAGTTGGTCGGCTTCTTCGTGCTGGGCGATATGCAGTTCTGGCACGGATGGAGCCTAACTGCCGGTTCTGGATTGGGGCTGTGCGACTCTCAGCTACGCGCGAATTCGTCTAGATCGCCAATGTCTTCCGAATCGGCGTCGGCGCGCCGCAAAGCACTGTGGTAGCGGCCCCGAAGCTCGGGCGTGCTGAGCGTGAGGCCGCGGCCCCATGTGAAGATCGGCCGACCCAGGGCTCTGGCCAGGAGGTCGGCGGCTATTCGGCCGTGGCGACCGTTGCCGTTGACGAACGGATGGATGAGCACGAGGTGGTGATGGAAGCGCAGGGCGATGCCGTCCGGTTCAAAGCTGGATTGCTCAACCCAGGTCTTGGCGTCGCCCGCCAGTTGCCGCACTGCTGTCGCTATGTGAGTTGGTTCGATGCCGATGTTGGTCTCCCGCGTGCGGTACTGGCCGGCCCACTTCCACACCCGATCGAACATCGATCGATGAAGTACGCGGAGGTAGAGGTCGTCGAGCAGAACCGCCCAACTTGGATTGCGACCGAAGGTTCCGGCAGCCACGTTCTCCTCCTCGGCAGCGAACAGCTCGCCGAGCGTGGCGATATAGCTCGGAATGAGGTACGCCCGGTCATCTTCGGACACCTCGGTGTGGCCATGGCCGAGTGGGACGAGCGGATCGCTCACCGGGGGGTCACCGACCACAGTCCGCGACGATCGACCAATCCGGCGGCCAGGGCCTCGAGCTCCTCGGCCGCCGCTTCTTTATCCAGTTCCTGGTCCTCGAGTCGACCATGGTGGGCGATGGCGCCAAGGTGTTCCGCGGCCCTACGCCGCGCCTGAGCGGTGACCGTTTCATCAAGGGTCTGGCGAGGCACCAAGAAGTAGACGACCTCGCAGTCGAGGCAGGCGGCAGCCCGTCGAAGGGTGTCTATCTGGATCGTTCCGTTGACTTCACTGGACTCAAGGTCGGCCACGGTCGATTGGGCAACCCCCATCCGGGCCGCCAGCTCCGGCCCGGACATCCCCAGGCCGTCGCGAATCGCTCGGACCCAGCCCCGGTGGGGGCGTGGCTCGGCTAGAAGGGGTCGCAGCCGCTCGAAACG
>DATLUK010000307.1:0-5005 GCA_035533195.1 Acidimicrobiales bacterium
AGCATCATGGCCGGCTGGACCACGCTGGAGGTGAACTGGGCCCCGAAGCTGGCCCGGAACAGCTCCTCGTTGGTCTGGCGGAACCGCTCCTCGACCTCGGGCTGGCGGCCGAAGGCCTTTACGATGTTGTGACCGGTGAAGGTCTCCTCCACCAGCCCGTTGAGCTTTCCGGTCTCCATCCACTGGCTGACGTAACGGGGCTTGGAGCGGCGCATGATCGTCCGCATGGTCCAGATGGACAACGGAACGGTAACCACCGCCACCATGGCCAGGACCCAGGAAATGGTGAGCATCATGACCAGGGTCCCGATGAGGGTCAGGGCCGAGGTCAACATCTGGCTGAGGGTCTGCTGGAGGCTCTGGCCGATGTTGTCTATGTCATTGGTGACCCGACTCAACAGGTCGCCCCGGGCATGGGTGTCCACATACTCGAGAGGCAGCCGGTTGAGTTTGGCCTGCACATCGGACCGCAGCCGGTACATGGTCCGCTGCACGATCCCGGTCAAGAAATAGGACTGGGTGTAGGACAGCACCGCCGCTCCGAGGTAAAGGGCGACCACCTCGGTGAGCTGGCGGTGCAGAGCTCCGAAGTCGATGGCCGCAGGTCCGCCGTGGAGCAGCCCGGCTATCAGAATGTCGGTGGCGTGGCCGAGCATCTTGGGCCCGAGCACCGACAGGAAGGTGCTGATGGCCGCCAGCCCGAGGATGGCCACCAGACCGCCCCGGCGCCCCTCCAGGCGGCCCAGCAGGCGCCGGCTGGAAACGGCAAAGTTCTGCGACTTCTCCAGGGGCATGCCGAACGAGCCCCAGCGGGCCCCGCCCTGGATGACGGGGGGCTTGACGACCGGCGTCTCCTCCTCGGTGCCCGGGCCGGTGGCCGCCTCATCGGTGGCGGTCACGCCACCTCCTCACCGCGGAACTGGGACTCGACTATCTCCTGGTAGGTCGGACAGGTCCGGGTCAGCTCCTCGTGGGTACCGAAGCACACCGGGAGCCCATCCTCCAATACCAGAATGCGGTCGGCCCGGCGGATGCTGGCCACCCGCTGGGCCACCACCAGAACCGTCGACTCCCGGGTCCAGGGCTCGAGGGCGGCCCGCAGCCTGGCATCGGTGGAGAGATCGAGCGCTGAGAAAGAATCATCGAAGAGATAGACGTCGGGGCGGCGCACCAGGGCGCGGGCGATGGACAGGCGCTGGCGTTGGCCGCCGGAGACGTTGGAGCCGCCCTGGGTGATGGCCGCCTCCAGGCCACCAGGCATGGCAGCCACGAAGTCGGCGGCCTGGGCCACCCGCAGGGCCTCCCACATCTCCTCCTCGGTGGCGCCGGGCGCTCCGTAGCGGAGATTGGAGGCGACGGTGCCGGAAAAGAGGTAGGGCTTCTGCGGGACCAGCCCCACCCGGGACCAGAGCACCAGCGGATCCAGATCACGGACGTCGACGCCGCCGACCAGCACCGCCCCAGTGGTGACATCGAAGAGACGGGCGACCAGGTTGATCAAGCTGGTCTTGCCCGAACCCGTGGATCCGATGATGGCGGTGGTCTCTCCGGGCAGCGATCGCAGCGAGATGCCCGACAGCACCGGCTGGTCAGCCCCGGGATAGCCGAAGCTCACGTCCCTGAGCTCGAGTGCCCCCGGGGAGACCATGCTCCGGACCGGTCGGGCCGGAGGCACGACAGAAGGCACCGTACTGAGCACCTCCTGGATGCGCTCTGCGGACACCGCCGCCCGGGGAGCCATGAAGGCGACGAAGGTGGCCTGCATGACGGCGGTGAGGATCAGGGTGAAGTAGGTGAGGAAGGCCACCAGGGACCCGACCGTCATGCTGTTCTGAGCGATCCGGTCCCCGCCGAACCACACCACGCCGACACTGGACCCGTTGATGACCAGCAGCACCATGGGAAACATCAGGGCCATGAGGCGGCCGGCCCGCAGGCCGGTGGCGGTGAGGAGCGTGTTGCCCTGGTCGAAGCGGACCGCCTCCTGGGGTTCCCGGGTGAAGGCCCGAACGACTCTCATGCCCGAGATCTGTTCGCGCAGGACCTGGTTGATGCGGTCGATGCGCTCCTGCATCCGCCGGAAGGTTGGCACCATTCGGCTGATGATCAGGCCCAATCCGCACATGAGCACCGACACGCTCACGGCCAGCAACCAGGACAGGCTCGGGGTCTGACGCACGGCCATGATGACGCCGCCGACCACGGTGACCGGCGCGGCCAGAACCATGGTGGCGCTCATGACCACCAGCAGCTGGACCTGCTGCACGTCGTTGGTGATGCGGGTGATGAGCGAGGGAGCCCCGAAAGTGTTGACCTCCTGGGCCGAGAAGTCGGTGACCCGGTGGAAGATGGCTCCGCGCAGGTCCCGGCCGAAGCCCATCCCGGCGCGGGCGCCGTAGTAGACGGCGGCCACCGCAAAGACCAGCTGAAGGGCGGTGACCCCAACCATGATCATCCCGATGTGCCAGATGTAGTGGGTGTCGCCCCGCATGACGCCCTGGTCGATGATCTTGGCGTTGAGATTAGGGAGATAGAGCGACGCCAGGGCCTGGACGCCCTGCAGCCCGAAGACGACCGCCAGCATCCCCCGGTAGGGACGCAGATGGGTGCGCAGCAGCTTTATGAGCATGCGCCTGTGTGCACCTCCCCTTGATGGTTCCAGGCCCTAATCGTTCGACATCCTACCTTTGAGGGGTCCTCCTTCGCCCGTCCAGAGGCGCCGACAGCCCCCTGGCGGCAGCGCTTCTGGTCCCGGAAGAAGGTGGCGCCAAATTGGCGCCACCGCGGTACGCTTGTGACATGTCGAGCATCCAGGTGAAGGACGTGCCCGAAGACGTGCATACGACCCTGCGCCGCCGGGCGGCGGCCGCCGGACAGTCTCTGCAGGAGTACCTGCTCGCCCGGCTGATAGAGGACACGGCCACACCAACCCTGGAGGAAGTACTCGACCGGGCCGGCCGTCGGGCCGGGGGCAGGGCGGGACTGGAGGAAGCCGCCCAGGTGATCAGGTCCGAGCGCCAGTCGCATTGATCGTCGTTGACGCCAGCGTCGTCGTCACCGCTCTGGCCGACGACGGTCCGGACGGGGACCGCGTCCGGGCCCGCCTGCGCGGTGAGCGCCTGACCGCCCCTGAGGTCATCGATCTCGAGGTGGTCGCAGCCTGGCGCCGCCTTGTCACCGCCGGGCACCTCGACGGCCCAAGGGCCCAGCTCGCCCTGCAGGACCTTGGAGAGCTACGGCTACGACGGGTGAGCCACCGCCCACTGCTGGTCCGCTGCTGGGAACTGAGGGAGAACCTCACCATCTACGACGCTGCCTACGTGGCTCTGGCCGAACTGCTCGATGTCGCGCTACTCACTGCTGACGTCCGCCTGGCTTCGGCACCGGGTCCACAGTGTCGGGTCGAGGTGCTGGCCCCCGTCAGTCCAGGCCCAGCAGCTCCCGCAGCCGAACCGTCCGGAAGCTGACTGTGCCCTCGGGGAGCTGCCTCTCTTCTCTGGAACTCGAGGCTGCTTCCCGAACGGCTGCCGATCACCTGGACACCGCGCTCAGTACTTCGGGGGAGCTTCGGCCAGCCACAGCAGCTCCCAATGGGGACCCCAGGGGAGGCGCCAGCCGCCGTCATCGACCTCTGACGCCCAGGCGCCAAGATCCTCGGCAGAGATGGCACCCCCGGTGAGCCCACCGATGGAGTCCAAGTCGAGCGGCCAGCATCCTCCACCGACAGCACCGCGCTGCTGGTCAACGGTCACCGCTCCACCGAACAACTCGGCTACGGCCTTGGCGTAACCCACCAGGTGGGCGACGGAGTCATCCCGACCGGGCAAAAGCAGGCTAAGCCGGCGCAGTGAGCGCTCCGTGTCCCTGACCGGCTCCACCACGGTGGCAACCAGCCGGAGGTGCTGACTGCTCCGGAACCCCTCGCTGACGCGATGTTCCAGGGCCAGCCACTGGCGTCGGGCGTCGAAACACCACGATAACGGACGGCCGTCTCGGCCCGCCCGGGTGGCGATGACCAACACCGGCAGGGGAAGCTGGTGGTCGGCAGCCGCACCGAAGCCGTCCTCGGACCATTTCCGGGCCACGCCAGCCACGTTGGCGGCGGTCAGATGCTCGAGGCTCTGGCGCTGGAGACGCCGACGGGCCGCCTCCCACTCCGCGGTGGTGCGACCACCCCGTCCCGACCGCAGCAGGCCGCGGTCCTCGGCGTCGGCCCGAGCCTCGTTGCGTTCCTTTTCGGCCTGCTCGAGTGCCCGCATGGCGCCGGTCAACGCCTCGGCGGTCGGGCCCGGCTGGGCGGCCAGGGTCTCCCACTCTTCCCGATCCACCCGGAAGGGCCGGGGCCCGGGACGTCCGGCCGTCTCATCGTCGCCGAGTGCCCGGCGTAGCTCGATGGCGGCCAGGACCAGGGCGTCGGCCGGGTCCGAGGAGTGCACCTCGGACCGGAACAGGGGGTGCTGTATGACCCACCGATCGGGATGGTCGGGATCAACCAGAGCGGACAGATGCAGTTCAGTCGGCTGTTGGAGCCGCCGCCGGAGCGCGCCAAGCTCTTCGAGAACCTGGCTGGCGTCCTTAGACGGGAGTGATTCACCCGCCTCGACCGCCTCCCGCATGCGCCGCAGCTCGTACTCGTACACGCCCTCCACATCACCGGCGCGGACACAAGCCGTCAAGCGATTATCGGTGGCGCGCTCCGTTTGTTCTTTGGTCTCTGGAAGGCCCAGGACAGGCACTCACCAAGGGGCATCGCGCCATCGGCCTGCGCCCGTCCAGGGGCCGAGACATGGGCCACGCTGAGGTTCGTAGGTGGCGCCCCACTTCTCGGGCGCTGCATCCCGAAGATCGGCGAACCCAGTGGGTGCTGCCCTCAGCGGGCGTAGGGAGCGAGCGGTGGCTCGTGGTTGACGCCCTTATGGGCGTAGAAGGCCTGGACCGCGTTGGTATAGACCTCGGCATTGCCACTGAGAGCCGCGGTGGCGCCTACCCCGGGCATGAAGGCTTG
>DATLUK010000308.1:0-2823 GCA_035533195.1 Acidimicrobiales bacterium
CCTCTTCCAGGACGTCCGGGTCGACGCGGTGAAGATCGGGATGCTGGCCAACGCCGCGGTGATCCGGGCTGTGGTGGCGTGCCTCGACCGCTACCGGCCGGCCTACGTGGTGCTCGACCCGGTCATGGTGGCCAAGAGCGGCGACGCCCTGCTCGAGCCGGTGGCGGTGGCTAGCCTGGTGGGCGAGCTGATGCCGGCTGTCGATCTGGTCACTCCCAACCTGGATGAGGCCGCCGTGATGCTCGGCGAGACCGTGGTCACCGCCGCCGGGGACATGCCGGGCCAAGCCGAGCGGATCGCAGAGCTGGGGGCAAAGCGGGTCCTGCTCAAGGGGGGCCACCTCTCCGATGCCGATAGTACCGACGTGCTCCTCTCCGAGGAGGGGATAGAGGTGCTGAGGGCCCCGCGCATCACCACCGACAACGACCATGGCACCGGCTGCACGCTGTCAGCCGCGATCGCGGCCCTGCGGCCTCGTTCAGAAGACTGGCGCCAGGCCGTTGTCCAAGCCAAGGACTACCTGACCGGAGCGCTGGCGGCCGCCGACCAGCTGGACGTGGGCCACGGCCACGGCCCCGTCCACCATTTCTACCGGCTGTGGGCCTTCTGAGGGCTCAGGAGACGAGGACCTCCCGCTTGACCCGCCGGGCGGCCAGCAGCCAGTAGACCAGACCACCGAAGAACAACCCCATGAAAACGCTGAAGTCCGACCCGTCGAAGCGATTGGACAGCCACGATACGTAGGGCGAATAGGCGTTGAGCCAGGAGAAGGCGGCGGCCATCCCGACCACCTGGGCGATGATGGCCGGCCAGTGGATGCCACCGGCGCGGTAGTAGAGGCCTCCGCGGGTGTCCATGAGGGCTGCCGCGTCGTACCGGTTGCGCCGTAGCAGGCAGTCGACCAGGTAGATGGCGCACCACGGCGCCAGCCAGATAATTATGAACAGCAGGAAGTCGGACAGGAGCTGGTAGAAGCGGTCGGAGAACACGGCGTAAGCGGTCAAGCCTCCCGCCACCACCGTGTCGAGCAGTACGCAGTGCACCCTCGCCAGACGCAGACCGAGGCTCTGAAGGGTCACGCCCGATGAGTACAGGTCGAGGGTGTTGATGGCGAAGAGCTGGGCGATGGCGAAGATCAGGAACGGCCAGGTGAACCAGGCGGTGAAGGCACCCAACATCCCGGTGATGGATGTGGCGGCGGGAACCCCGGTGGCGATAGCGGCCCCCAGGACCTCCATCAGAAAAGACGGGATACCGGCGCCCAGGCCGACGGCGACGACGATACGGCGGGGATCGGTGTCCCGAGGCAGGTAGCGGGAGTAGTCGTTGGCATTCTCGCTCCACCCCAGCCCGCCAGTGGATATGACCAGCGCCAGTGCCACCAGCATCGATCCCCAACCGGCGCCGTGGTGCACGGCGTGGACGTGGACCTTCGAGTAGGTCAGTACCGCCATCACCGCGAACAGCGCGATGAAGGGAATGGTGAGCACCTTCAGCACCTTGAGCACCGTGGCGTGGCCGAGGAAGGGGAGGATCGCCTGGATCACCATTGCCGCCACGATGAGCAAGGTCTTGAACGGCGTCCCCGGGTGGTAGCCGGCCTTCTGACCCAGCGCCACCCCGGCGAAGACGATGAGGGCGATGCCCTCGATCTCGAAGCCGACCTGGGTGATCCAATTGAACAGTGAGGGCAGTCGGTTGCCGTTCGGGCCGAAGGCAGCCCGGCTGACTCCGAAGGCGGTAGTGCCGGCTACCGGACCCTGGATGCTGCTCAGCCCGGTCAGCACATAGGACAGGTTCCCCACCAGGCCGATCAGGACGGCCTGGGCGAATGAGAGACCGAAGACGACGACCATTAGGGCGCCGTAGACGACAAATTCCATGTTCCATACAGCACCGGCCCACATCCACAACAGCGAGGACGGCCGGCCCCAGCGCTCCGACTCGCCGATGTGGTCGATTCCGTGCTGTTCGACGTGGAATGCGGCCGGTTCCTCGGCCTGATCCTGCGTCGGTGGGACCGTCACGGCCATCTTTCCTCCTGCCCTAGAGCCTCATGCCATCTTGGCCCGACCGGCGATCGTGTCGCGGGATGGCTGCGATTCAGCGTCCCGGCCACATGACTGCCTGCTCGGCCAGGCCGAGAGGCAGTGAGCCGGTGGCGGCCACGGCATCATTGAAGCCCCGGGCCGTGCCGATCCCCTCGGTCACGTAGCGCTCCCGGATGCGCTCGAGTTCCATGGCCCCGGTCAGGTAGGAAGCGGCCTGGGTGGGCCAAGCGCAGTACCGGCCCACCTCGGCCCGGGCTGTCGCTTCGGATAGGCCGGTGTGGGCATGCATGTGCTCGACGGCCTGTTCGATGGTCATGTCACCGGCGTGCAGACTGGTGTCGACCACTATGCGGGCGGCCCGGAAGATGCGCGCCTCCAGGTGGCACAACCATTCGGAGTCGTCGGCGAAGAAGCCGGCCTCACCCATGAGGTGCTCGGCAAAGAGGGCCCAGCCCTCGCTGAAGTACGGCGTGCGCACCACCGAGCGCACCGGGCCGGCATGGTCCTGGGACCAGACCAGATGCCAGTGGTGCCCCGGGTAGGCCTCGTGGGCGGCGATGGTCGCCATGCTGGCGTAGCTGTTGGTGGCCAGCCGTTGCTGGACCTGCTCCGATGTGGTGCCGGCCGGTGGATAGGGGACGAAGAAGTGGCCGGAACGGGACGGCTTGAACGCAGGCGGCGCCGAATATGAGGCCACCGCCAACACCGGGCGCTGGTAGGCGGGCGAGGGAATGACGGCGCAGGTCTCGCCCTCGGGCATGGTCACGATGTC
>DATLUK010000309.1:0-4169 GCA_035533195.1 Acidimicrobiales bacterium
CAGCGGGCTGGTGACCACGGCCACGGGCGCCAACCTGCACCGGGCCGACTGTCCGATCATCGCCCGCCACCGGGCCGGGGTCCGCCCGGTGTCCGCCGCCGACGCCAAGGGGCGCCCGGTCTGTCGGATCTGCCAGCCTGCCCTGCCCGTCTGACCGCCCCAACACCGGGGATTTCGAACACCGAGGAGCAGCAGTGGTACGCATCATGGAAGGCATCCGCGTCCTGGAAGTGGCGGCTTGGACCTACGTCCCGGCCGCCGGCGCTGTACTGGCCGAGTGGGGCGCGGATGTGATCAAGATCGAGCACCCCGACACCGGGGATCCCCAGCGCGGCTTGGTGAATATGGGTCTGGTGCCCACCGGCCCCGGCGGGGTCAACCACATGATCGAACTGCCCAACCGGGGCAAGCGGTCGGTGGCTCTGGATCTCTCCACCGAGGAGGGCCGGGACCTGCTCCTCCGCCTGGCCGCCACCTCCGACGTCTTCCTCACCAACTTCCTGCCCCCCGCCCGGCGCAAGCTGCGCATCGACGTGGAGGACATCCGAGCGGCCAACCCCGACATCATCTACGTGCGCGGCTCGGCCCAGGGAGTGCGCGGCCCGGAGGCCGACCGGGGCGGTTTTGACGGCTGCAGCTTCTGGCACCGGGCCGTGTCAGACATCGTCACGGGTGACGAGGACTATCCGGCCCCCCCGCCCGGGCCCGCCTTCGGTGACCTGTTGGGCGGCATGACCATCGCCGGAGGCATCAGCGCCGCCCTCTTCCACCGCCAGAAGACCGGCGAAGCGCTCGTCGTGGACAACTCGCTCCTCGGCACCGCCATGTGGGCGACATCGGCCAGCATCCTGTCCGCCGGTCTCTTCGGTGCCTACAAGCTGCCCCGCGGTGACCGGCGTAACACCTTCAACCCCCTGGTCAACACCTACCGCACCAGCGACAACCGCTACATCTCCCTCATGATGCTGCAGGCCGACCGGCACTGGCCCGAGTTCACCGAAGCCATCGGCCGGCCCGAGTTGGCCCAGGACCCGCGCTTCGCTGAAGGGGCCGCCCGCTATCAGAACCGGCGCGAGTGCGTGGAGCTGATCGATGAGATCTTCGCCTCCCGCCCCTACGAGGAGTGGCGCCGGGCCCTCTCCACTATCGACGGGGTCTGGGCGCCGGTGCAGACCCCGGCCGAGCTGTTGACCGAGCCCCAGGCGCTGGAGAACGGTTACATCACCGAGCTCACCCATTCGGGCGGCACCACCTTCCGGATGGTGCCCTCCCCCCTGCAGTTCAACGAGGAGCATGCCCAGCTGACCCCCGCCCCCGAGCACGGGGAGCACACTGATGAGGTCCTCACGGAGCTGGGCCTGCCCATGGAGGAGATCCTCGACCTCAAAGTGAAAGGCGCCATCCTGTAACTCTGGCGGCGGGCTACCGCCAGCGGCTGAGGAGCATGCAGCCGGCTATCGGGCCGCCGCCGTTGGCCACCGCGGCCAGTTCGGGCTCGCCCGTCACCTGGCGGGCGCCGGCGTCCCCGCGCAACTGGAGGACGGCCTCATGGATGTGGCCGAACCCGTGCAGACGCCCGGCCGACAGCTGGCCCCCGTGGGTGTTCAAGGGCAGTGCGCCGTCAAGGGCGATGCGCCGGCCGCCCTCCACGAACGGTCCTCCCTCGCCCCGGCCGCAGAAGCCCAGAGCCTCCAGCCAGCACAGGGTCAGGAAGCTGAAGCCGTCGTACAGCTCGGCTATATCCACGTCGGCCGGGGTGAGGTCGGTGCGTTCCCACATCGACGCCGCCGCGTCCCGGGCCGACATGGTGGTGAGGTCATCGAACTGGTCCCAGGACGGCCGGCCCCGCAGGGCGGTTCCGACCGCCTCGAAGCGGGTGGCCGGGCGGGGGGCGTCGGGGGCGTAATCGGCGCTGGAGACGATGACGGCGGTGGAGCCGTCTACAGGGGCGTCGCAGTCGTACAGGCCGAAGGGCGTGGTGATGATGCGGGCGGACAGATAGTCCTCCAGGCTCATCGGATCCCGGTAGACGGCCTTGGGGTTGAGGGCGGCGTTGGCCCGCTGGTTGACCGGGATGGCCCCCAGTTGCTCCCGGGTGGTGCCGAACTCATGGAAGTGGCGCTGGGCGTTCATCGCCAGCCAGCAGGCGGCTGAGTAGGCCTTGAAGGGGATCGACCACTGCAGGGTCCCTCCCATCTGGGGGACGCCGGCGCCGATGCCGCCCCGGCCGCCCCCGCCCTGGGCGGTGGCCTCGGTGACGGTGCGGTAGCACAGGACATGGCGGGCCAGGCCGGTGGCCACGGCCATGGCCGCGTTGATGACCGCCGCCATCTGGGCCGGGCCTTCGATCCCGCCCGTGTGCCAGTTGAGGCGGAGGCGCATGGCGTCCTGGACCTCGGGGGTCCCCGGCCCGGCAAAGCCGCCCGGGCCGCCTCCAGCGCCCGGGTAGGTGGCGATCCCGTCGATGTCGGCCACCTCCAGGCCGGCGTCGGAGATGGCCTCCAGGGCGGCCTCCACGGTCAGATCGATGCCGCTGCGGTTGAGGCGGCGGCCGACTTGGGACTGGCCGATGCCGGATATGACAGCCCGGTGCTCGAGAAGTTCGGCTCTGCTCACGGCGTGCCGTCCCGGGGCGCAGCGGTGGCGGAGGCGGCCACCGGCCGGAACAGCGGGAGGAAGACCGGATCGCGGTCCTCGAAGACCACCTCCAGCTCCATGCCTATCTCCACCGCCCCGGGGTCGATGCCGATCACGTTGGTGGTGAGGCGGATGTCGTTCTGCTCCACCGGCACCACGATCCCGATGACATAGGGCTCCTCGGTCCCCGGCGCCCAGTTCTGATGGTTGATGGTGAAGGAGTAGAGGGTGGCCCGACCGCTGACCGGCTGGGGGGAGACCTGGCGGGACCAGCACTTCGGACAGACCGGGCCCGGTGGATGGATGAGATAACCACAGTGGTCACAGCCGAGGAAGCGGAGCACTCCCTCCCGGCCGGAGGTCCAGAAAAACTCGTTGTCCTCATCGATCCTGGGCAGGACCCGGAAGTCAGACATCGGCGGACACTATCTTTCGGCCATGCCCGACCTGGCCGGCTTCCTGGCCGCGTTGGACCTGCAGCCGGGACCGGGGGATGCCGGGGATGGCCAGGCCGGAACGATGCACTTCAGCGCCAGCAATATGGACAATCCCGGTCCGGTCGTATTCGGGGGTCAGATGCTGGCCCAGGTGGTGGCGGCCGCCGCCAGCACGGTGCCGGCCCAGCAGGTCAAGTCCCTGCACACCGTCTTCGCCCGGGGCGCGTCGGCCGAGTCCGACCTGATCCTGGAGGCCGAGGTGATGCACGGCGGACGGGCCTTCTCCAGCCTGACCGTTTCGCTTCGGCAGGGCGAGCGGCTCTGCGCCCGGTCCCTGGTGCTGATGGAGGCCGCGGCCCCCGACCTCATCCGCCACTCCCCGCCGGCCCCACCCGGCGGTCCGGCCGAGGCCAAGCCGGCCGGGCACGGCGCCGGGCCGGTGGACTGGTGGGAGATGCGGATGGCGGAGGGGGCGGATTTTGCCGATCCGGAGGCGGTCGGGCTACCCCGGCTGGATGTGTGGATGCGCTTTCCGGGGGCGCCCGATGACCCGGTGGTGGACCGGGCCCTGCTCGCCTACGCCAGCGACGGCTTTCTCATCGGCGCCGCCCTGAGGCCCCACCCCGGCTTCGGTCAGTCCCTGGCCCACGTGTCCTTCGCCACCACCGTGTTGACCCACACCCTCACCTTCCACGAGCCGTTCCGGGCGGGGGAGTGGCTGCTCCTGGCCCAGGAGGCTCCCTACGCCGGGCGGGGCCGCTCCTACGGTCGGGCCCACGTCTTCAGCGAGGACGGCCGCCTGGTGGCCTCCTTCGTCCAGGAGGCCATGATCCGGGCCCTGCCTGAGCCCGGCCGGCGTTGACCAGGCAGGACATGAGACAGATTTAGCGAATAGTGTTCTATGGGTAAAGGACCGGAGCCGGGTAGCAACCCGGCCGGCTCCGTAGCCACCCAGAGGGGGATGGGACACTTGACCACCGAAGTTCACAACGCAGGTGACACCGACGCCGACGGGCCCAAGGTGGGGACCGATGACGGCTGGTCGATCCAGATGATGATCAGTTCCGACTTCGCCCGGGACCCCCGGCCCTACTA
>DATLUK010000310.1:0-6286 GCA_035533195.1 Acidimicrobiales bacterium
CCAGGGCTGGAGCCTCGGGGTCCTCGGCGCCGGGGAGTCGTGGCTGCCCATCTACCGGGCCAGCGGCATGCGGGACATGTACGTAGGAGACGAGGCCGTGCTCGACGTCCGTGCCCTCGACCTCGGCGGCGGGAAGAACAAAGGCCTGCGCCAGGCCGTCAATCGGGTGGCCAAGTACGGCTACACCATAAGCTTCCACGACCCAGCCCGGCTCGATCCCGACCTGCGGGCCGGGGTGGCCGCGGTCATGACCCAGAGCCGCCAGGGCGACGTTGAGCGCGGCTTCTCCATGACCCTCGGACGAATCTTCGACGCCCAGGACCGAGGCCTGCTCCTGGCTGTGGCCTCCGACCCATCCGGTAAACCGGTGGCCTTCTGCCAGTACGTCCCGGCCCCGGGGATCAAGGGCTACTCCCTCGACCTGATGCGCCGGGACGAGGGAGAGCATCCCAACGGGCTCATCGACTTCGTGGTGGTGGAGACGGCCCGGCATCTGAAGGAACAGGGCATGGTGGGCCTCGGCCTCAACTTCGCCACGATGCGGGCCGTGCTGGCCGGGGAGGCCGGTGAGGGCCTCACCCAACGGGTCGAGCGCTGGGCCCTCAAGCGGATGTCGGGCTCCATGCAGATCGAGTCGCTGTGGAAGTTCAATGCCAAGTTCGATCCCCAGTGGCAGCCCCGCTTCCTCGTCTACGACGCCGCCGAGCACCTCCTCCCCATCGCCATGGCCATGGCCCGGGCCGAGTCCTTCTGGGAGCTGCCCCTGGTCGGCCGTTTCCTGGTGCCGTCGGGGGCGGGGTCGGGGTCGTCGTCGCCTGCCGCCGATTCGGAGGCGAGTGTGCCCGAGGGCGCCGAGGGGCGCGACAGCCCGCCGGTGTCGACGGAGCAGCCCGGTTAGATCGAAGATAGGGACAGGACGAGGGAGAGACTCATGACGACTCAGGTGTCGACCGACGAAGTAGCCAGGCACGCCGCCCAGGTGGCGGAGCAGGGCTGGACGGTTATCGAGGGGGCCATCGAGACGGATCTGGTCGATCGCCTGACCGAGGACCTGGCCCGGCTGGAGAAGGAGTTGAAGACTCAGCCGGCCACCAACTCCTTCGAAGGCTCGAAGACGTTGCGCATCTACAACCTGCTGGCCTACGCCGGCCCGTGGCTGAAGGTTCCGGTGCACCCCGTGGTGCTCCCCGTGGTCGAGTCCGTTCTGGACGCCGGCTGCCTCATCTCCTCCCTGTCCTCCATCAACATCGGCCCCGGGGAGACGGCGCAGCCCCTCCACGCCGACGACCAGCTGCTGCCGCTTCCCCGGCCCCACCCCCCAACGGTGTGCAACACCATGTGGGCCCTCACCGACTTCACCGACGCCAACGGGGCCACCCGGCTGGTGTCTGGTTCCCATCTCGACCCCGGCCTTCCCCCCTACACCGGGGATTACCCCACCATCCCGGCCGAGATGCCCAAAGGCAGCGTGCTGGTGTGGCACGGCAGCCTGTGGCACGGCGGGGGCTCCAACCGCACGGAAGCACGCCGGATCGGCATCGCCATGAACTACTGCGCCGGCTACATCCGCCAGCAGGAGAACCAGCAACTCGGACTGCCGCCCTCGTTGGTGAAGACCTTCCCCCGCCGGCTACAGGAACTGGTGGGCTACGGCATCTACAACGGACTGATCGGACACATCGACAAGAAGTCCCCGGCCGACCTTCTCAACGACGGACAGGAGACCAAGCTGATCTGGGATCTGGCCTGATGGCGGATCGCTCCATCCCCGCCTTCCTCCGGGGCCTCTCCCGGCCCTAGATGGAGCGCATGTGCAAGCAGTGCGGCCAAGTCTGGGTGGTCCCCCGCTACTACGCCCGCTCCCACGCCGGAGGGAGCCCGGCGGCCTCGGGCGTCGGATACAGCCGGACCGGCGTCGAGTTGATCAATCAGTCGGTGGACAGGCGCGGCCAGCAGGAGAACACCTGGCGGGCGTTTCAGGTCTGTCCGCACTGTCGGACCGAGAAGAAGTACGTGCAGAGACGCCTCTGGTTCACCGGAAAGGCTCTTAACCTCGAATAGTTCAGCCGGGGGATGGGCTCAGTCCCGGAGGGGAGGATCCGGATCATCTTCGAACCGGTCCTCCACGTCGCCCGGGGCTGATCGCCCATCCCGCCAGCCGTCCACGTCGGGGTGGTGATTGCGATCCCGGTTGTGCGGCCCGCAGGCCATCCGGCCGTTCTCCTGGGTGGTCGCCCCGCCCTCGTGGTAGGGCTGAATGTGGTCGGCCTGGCAACGCCAGGCCGGAGCGAAGCAGTAGGGGTGACCACATCCGTGGCGGTCACGGATCTGGAGGGCCCGGAGGGTGGCCCCACTGAAAAGGCGGGCCCGGGCGGAAACCTCCACGCGGCCCTTGGGGCTGAATACGGCCCGTTCGATGTGGGCCTGGTCCAGCCAGGGCAGCAGCGCTCCCGGTGCCATCACCGATCCGTTGGCCAGCTCGCATACCCGGCCGTGCAGCGTCTCGTATCCGACCATGACCGTAAAGAGCGGCGCAGGGCGGATCCCATTGGCGGGCGCCGTCCGGGAACGCATGGCCATCTCCACCAGGGCATCGGCCCGGCGTTGGGCCGGCGTTCGCGACAACTCGTCCACCAACGGGTTCCGACCGAGCCGGGCCTTCGCCTCGGCCCAGTCGGCCTCGAAGAGAATCCTCTCAAGACGCTCGTGTTCGGTGGCGACGATGCTCCCGGATATGGGGTCGAGGCACATGCGGCCCAGGTACATGTCATCGAAAGTCTTGGTCAGGTAGACGTCCCGGCGGGCCCGCTTGGCCTCCGCCTTGTCATCGGTGCCGTCGGGGTCGGCGAGTCCCTCCCAGTAGGCCACCACCCGCGAGAAGTGGTCGTAGCGGAACTCCATGGCCTTATCGACCAGGATGGACTCGTCTCTGGCCATGGCGGCGGCGGTCGACTCCCGATAGACACCGGCCAGGCGGGTGACGTGGGCGGCGTTGATTTCGCCCCTCACCCAGGCCGCTTCGGACACCGGAAGGTCGCGGAGCCGACGGGCCAGGTTCACCCGCCGGCGGGCCTCCCCGACCGGCAGGTGGGCCTCCACCGCCAGCCAGGCCCCGGCGCCGTGGGCCCCGGCCCCGGCCCCGGCCCAGTCACCCTCTGCGTCGAAGGAGCCCATGGCTCGGGTGTAGGTGGCGTCCAGGCGGGCGAAGGACCGGGAGAGCGAGCGGATGGAGTCGGCGTCGCCCAGCGATTGAGGCGACAGCTCGCCCAACTCGTCCAGCAGGGACCGGAGCCGCTCCAAGACGTCCTGATCGAACCGGGGCGCCTCATCCAGGACGGCGGCGGTCAGCGCCATGGCCCCTGCCCTGCCCGCCCCGCCGCTGTCGGCGGTCCAGTCCACTTTGACGCTGTACCCATACCCCATCACCCCCGCCCAGATGGGCTCCTGGCGGAGCCCATCTGGCTACGAACGTCTGTTCGAGTATACCGCCTATCGGTGACAGGGCGCGCAGAAAAGGGCAGGAATTCCAGGGATTTCCTACTCCGTGAATAGCCGCCGGCCCGGGGCCGACAAAGTCCGCCGATCGGAGCGATCAGCTTCCGCTACGAGCGGCCCCCCTCCGGCCCGACGGCGCCTCAGTGGATGAGCAGGGTGGCCTGGTGGGCGAAGTTGACGATGGTGCCGGGGAACAGACCGAAGGCCACAGTGAAGAGACTGGTCAGCATCAGCACCAAGGCGGTGGCGGTCGGCAGCTCGAGCTCTGGGGACCCGGCCTCGGCCAGGACCACGACCTCCTCGACTTCCTCGACCACAGTGGTACCGGAAGCGGTGCTGACCGCCACGTCGGTGACCATCAGCTCGACAGCCACCGCCTCGACGTCACCGGCCGGGGAGGAGTACATGAGGAAGATGAGGCGGAGGTAGTAGAAGGCGCCGACCACGGCGGTGAGGATGGACAGGATGGCCAGCGGATAGGAGCGGGCCTGGACGGCCGAGGAGATCACGTAGAACTTGGCCAGGAAGCCGGTGGTGAACGGCACCCCGGACTGAGCCAGGAGTAACAGGGTGAACACGGCGGCCAGGAACGGATTGCGCCGGGACAGGCCCTGGTAGTCCTCCAGCTGATGATGACCGTCCCCGTAGCGGCCGACCACGCTCACCACGCCGAAGCTGCCGATGACGACGAAGGTGTAGGTGAACAGGTAATAGAGCGATCCGGATATGCCGGCCGTGGTGGCGGCGGCCAGGCCGACCAGCACGAAGCCGGCGTGGTTGATGGATGAGTAGGCCAGCAGCCGCTTGACGTCGGTCTGCACCAGGGCGCCGACGGCCCCCACCACCAAGGTCAGGGCGGCCAGGACGATGATGACCGGCTGCCAGTCCGTCCGCATGGAACCGAAGGCGCTGAAGAGGACCCGCAACAAGCCCGCAAAGCCGGCCGCCTTCGCCACCGCCGCCATGTAACCGGTGACCGGGGTGGGTGATCCCTCATAGACGTCCGGACTCCAGTTGTGGAACGGGACGGCCGCCACCTTGAAGCCGAGACCCACTATCAGCATGGCTACGCCGGCCAGCAGGATTCCGTTGGTGACGATGACGTTCTGGGACAGGTAGGTGGCGATGCTGACCAGGTTGGTGGACCCCGTGGCCCCGTAGACCAGGGCGACCCCGTAGAGGAATATGGCGCTGGAGAAGGCCCCGAGGATGAAGTACTTGAGGGCCGCCTCGCTCGACTCCCGCCGACGGCTGTGGTAGCCGGCCAGGACGTAGAGGGCGATGCTGAGGGTCTCCAGGCCGAGGAAGACCACGATCAGGTCGTTGGCCACCGACATGAACATCCCACCGGCACCCGAGAGCATGGCCAGCACGTAGAACTCGGGCCCGTCCAGCCCTTCCCGGCGCAGATAGCCGTCGGCCACCAGGCTGCCGAGCAGCAACGCTACGCCGATGAGGATCAGGAACAGCGTGCTAAAGCCGTCGACGGCCACCGAGTTGTGCACCGTCTCCTGCGGCCCGTGCCGGCTGACCTGGTCCCAGAGGTACCACGACGCCCCGATGGAGCCGGCGGACACCACCACTGTGAATCGGGACCAGGTGCCGGGCGCCGGCCGGGTGGCCGCCAGCGAGGAACCGAGCATCAACAGCAGAGCCCCGCCGATCAGGATCAGCTCCGGAAGGAGAGCCACATAGTCAACGTGCGGGGCGTGGAGGGCCTGAGTGGCCAGGATCAGGGTGTGGATCACGGGCGCGCTCCGGTGGCCACGGCCGGCTCCGCCTGGTTGGTCAGCGCGCTCACGTGGGCGATGATGCGATTGGCCGAGGGATTGATGCGGTCGAGGAACGGCCGGGGATAGACCCCGAGGACCACGATGAGAAGGACCAGGGGGGCTACAGCCAGCAACTCCCGCCGGCCGATGTCAGCCATGACCGGGCGGTCCTTCTCCTTGGGTTGGCCGTGGAAGATCTGCTGGTAGGCCCAGAGGAAGACCAGGGCGGCCAGGATCACTCCGACGGTGGCGGCCACGGCCCACCAGCGGTGGGTGACGAAGGTGCCGATCAGGAGGAGGAACTCACCGATGAAGCCGTTGAGTCCGGGCACCCCCACCACCGAAAGGGTGACCACCATAAACAGGGCGGCCATCAAAGGAGCGTTGGACTGGAGTCCGCCCATGCGGCGCAGATCCCCGGTACCGAATCTATCCACCACCACGCCGATGAGGAGGAACATCGCTCCCATGGACACCCCGTGGTTGACCATCTGGTAGACGCCGCCGGAGAGGCCCTGGCGGGTGAAAGCGAACAGGCCGACGACGATGACGCCCAGGTCCCCGACCAGGGTATAGGCGATCATGCGCTTGAGGTCGGTCTGGACCACCGCCACCAGGAAGCCGTAGACGATCCCTACGGCGCCCAGGGTGAGCATGAGCGGGGCTAGATCCACCGCTGCCCGTGGGAACATCTCGAGGCAGAAGCGGACCAGCCCGTAGGTCCCCAGGTTGAACATGACCGCAGCCAGGACGATGGAGCCTCCGGTCGAGGCCTCGGCCTGGGCGTCGGGTAGCCAGGTGTGGAACGGGAAGACCGGGACCTTGACGGCAAAGGCGACGGCAAAGCCGAGGAAGAGGAGTATCCCAGTGTCGGTGGAGAGGTGCTGCTGGGTGGTCAGGGCGATGACGTCGAAGGTGAGGTGCCCGTAGGTCCGGTCGTGCAGGTAGGCCAGCACCAGCAGCGCGATGAGCATGAGGGCCGAGCCGGCAAAGGTGTAGAGGAAGAACTTGAGGGCGGC
>DATLUK010000311.1:0-5396 GCA_035533195.1 Acidimicrobiales bacterium
AAGGTGGCTGTGGCCTGGCCGCTGGGGGTGAACCTCAGCTCCGGGTCCCGGGTGATGTTTCCGATCAAATAAACGCTGTTGCCTGGCATCTCTCTCTTAACTCCGTTCGCTTTGCACGGCCGCTTCCGCAACCACCGGGGCCTCCTCGACCGGCGGGGTGGGGCGCGAACGCCCCGCCACCGCCTCGGGGAGGCGGATGATCTTGTGGCGGACTACCTCGTCGGCGAGGAAGAGGACACGGTCGAGCTCGGCCACGCCTGCCGGTTCGGCGGTCATCTCCTGGAGGACGTAATAGCCCTCCTGGCGATGATCGACCTCATAGGCAAACCTGCGCCGCCCCCACCGTTCGGTGCCTCCGGGGTTACCCCCTCGGCTCCGAATGGTTTCAGCGACACGCTCAAGGACGGTCGAAATGACCTCTTCCTCCAAGCCGGCGTCGAAAATGATGACGACCTCGTAGGGCCGCATAGTGCATACCTCCCTGTGGACCCGTCGCTGGCGACCGGGGCCCCTACCGGGGCAGGGCTCGATTGGAAACCGCAATGCTACCCGAGCCCTCTCCACATGGGAAAGGGTGACTCAAGGCTGTGACAGACCTGGCCCGGTCCCAGGCAGGTAGTGGTTGGTGAGATGCGGATTCGGCGGATTGTTCGCCCCCTGGATCAGGAAGGACAGACAGCCGGCGGCCAGGAGGGTCCATACGGCGGCGCGGACCAGCCTGAGCCCGCCTTCCGTATCGAGCCGGGCGGCCCAGGCCCGCGAGAACGACGCCCGGGTCACCTCAGGCCGAGGCCGCCCGGCCTGAGCCGTAGGGATCGAGGGTCTCGCCCGGCAGGTGGTAGCTCTCGGCCTCGCTGGGGAAGCGACCAGAACGCACATCGGCGGCATAGGCACCGACCGCGGCGGTCGCCTGGGCCTTGAGGTCGGCATAACGCCGGACGAACTTCGGTGTCACCCGGTCCTCCAGCCCCAGCAGGTCGTGCATGACCAGGACCTGGCCGTCACAGGCCGGACCGGCGCCGATGCCGATGGTCGGCACCGGGAGGGCTTCGGTCACCCGGGCGGCCACCACGTCGGGGACGCCCTCCAGCACCACGGCGAAGACACCCGCCTCCACCAGCGCCATGGCGTCCCCCACCAGCGCCTCGGCGGCAGCCGCATCGCGCCCCTGCACCCGGTAGCCGCCCATGGCATGGACGGACTGGGGGGTCAGGCCGATGTGGCCCATGACAGGGATCTCGGCATCGACGATGGCCTGGACCACCTCGGCCCGCTTGCGCCCCCCTTCCAGCTTGACGGCCTGGGCGCCGGCGCGGACCAGGGTGGCGGCATTGGCCACCGCATCGGCGGCGCCCCGGTGGTAGCTCAGCCACGGCATGTCCCCCACTATGAGGGCCTGGGGCCGGGCCCGGCTGACGGCGCCGATGTGGTGGGCCATGTCCCCCACTGTGACCTGCAGGGTGTCCTCATAGCCGAGGACCACGTTGGCGACCGAGTCCCCCACCAGGATCAGATCGACGCCGGCCCCGTCGGCTATGTGCGCCGTTGGCGCGTCATAAGCGGTGACCATCACCAGTGGCTCGTGCCCCATCGACCGCTTGTGAGAGCGGACCGCGGGCACCGTGAGCGGCTTGCGCACGGTGGTTTCCTCCTAGGTCCCGTCCAGCGCCCGAATGGCTGCCGGCGGTCCCCCCATCCTACCCGCCCCACCGGGGACGATGCCTGGCGGGGCTGACGCCTGGCGGGGCTGACGCCTGGCCGGGTTAACGTCCCCGGCGATGGGCACCCCGTGTGAGAACTGCGACCGGGACGATGACGACCTGGTCAGCGTTCACCGCCTATACGTCGTGCCCGAGGACTGGGACACGGCCGGGTCGGTGACCAAGGTGGATGAGACCGAGCGCTGGTGCTTCTCCTGCCGCTCGCTCTACCCCCACGAGGTGGCCGAGTCCTGATCCCTCCTGGCGGCGGAGGCAAGGGCGGCGCTAGCCGGTCAGGCCCGGGCCCTTGGGCGCGGTGGTCGGCGGGGAGCTGGGTGGGGCCGTGGTCGAGGTGGTAGCGGACGGGGCGGTGGTGGTGGTCCCGCCCGGTCCGGTGGTCGAGGTGGTCGACGAAGACGCCGAGGAGGAACCGCCGGCCGTGGTGGAGGTCGAGCCTCCTGGCCGGGTGGTCGACGTGGTCGACGTGGTCGAGGGTGGAGGCGAGGTGGTGGTGGTCGGGGAGTAATAGGCGGAGACACCGGTGATGAGCCGGCCGGGGAAGTCGTAGAGCGCGGGGAAGGTGCCGCTGCTGGTGCCGGCCAGCGCCTGGCTCATGAAGCGCTCGAAGATGGTGGCAGGCAGACTCCCGCCAGTGACCGGTCCGCCCCGGACGTTGCTCATCTGCGCCGACTCACTCTGGGGGTAGCCCATCCAGACGGCCGTGGTGAGGGTGGGCGTGTAGCCGACAAACCATGCGTCGTCGTAGTTGTTGGTCGTCCCCGTCTTCCCGGCGATCTCGTGGCCCGGCACGGCGGCCCCCGTCCCGGTGCCGTGCAGCACGACCTGGCGCAGGGCGTAGTCGACCTGGGTGGCATCGGAGGTGGTGAGCACCCGGACCCTGGGGGGCTGGTCGTTCCAGAGCACGTGGCCGTCGGCCGTGGTGACCTGCTCGATCACGTGCGGGCTGATCTGGATGCCCTCGTTGGCGAGGGTGGAGTACGCCCCGGCCATCTCCAGGACGGAAACGTCGGCCGAGCCCAGCACCAGCGAGGGCTGGAGGGGCAGCGGGGAGGTCACGCCCATGGCGTGGGCCATGGCCACCATCTTGCCTACGCCGATCTTGGCCTCCAGCTGGGCGAAGACGGTGTTGACCGACAGGGCGGTGGCCTGGACCAGGTTGATGGGGTAGGAGAAGCTCTCGCTCTCGAAGTTGTTGACCACGTAGTCCTTGCCGTTGTTGGCCTTGGGCAGGACCAGTTGGGGCGGGGCCGGGAGGGCCGACTCCAGGGAGTAGTCCTCGTGGACGGTGGCGGCCAGCAGGAAGGCCTTGAAAGTGGAGCCGGCTTGGCGGCCGGATCCGCCACCAGCCGTGCCCGTGGCCAGGTTGACCTGGGACTGGGCGTAGCTGCGCCCGCCAACCATGGCCACCACATCTCCGTTCGAATCCACCGACACCAGCGCCCCCGCCGGCTCGTAGGAGCGCAGGTACCCGTAGACGGCGTCGTAGGCCTGGGCCTGGGTGTGCAAGTCGAGGGTGGTGCGGACCCGCAACCCCCCGGCGTCCACCGCCGCCTGCCCGAAGCGGGCCACCAGCACGCGGCGCACGTAGTCGATGAAGTACTGGGTGCCTATGCCGGCGTCCACAACCTGGGGTGCTTCCTGGTGGGGGCTGATGACGTAGCTGGCCACCGGAATGGCCGCCAGGCGGTAGCGCTCGGCACTGGTGAGGTCCCCGTAGCGGACCATCTCGTTGAGGCTGACATTTCGCCGCTCGTTGGCGACACCCGGGTCGACGTCGGCGTCGGCGGTGTCGGGAGAGCGGATCAGGCCGGCCAGGTAGGCGCCATCGTTGAGGTCGAGCCGGCTGACGTCCTTGCCGAAGTAGGCCTGGGAGGCCGCCTCCACGCCATAGGCGCCCCGGCCGAAGTAGATGGTGTTGAGGTAGCGCTCCAGGATCTGGTTCTTGGACAACTCCCGCTCCAGGCGGACCGCCACCGCCGCCTCCTTGAGCTTGCGCAGGAAGGTCCGCTCGGTGCCGACGTAGACCTGTTTGACGTACTGCTGGGCGATGGTCGAACCCCCCTGGAGAGGCTCACCCCGGAGGTCGTCGTAGGCGGCCCGGAGGATGCCCACCGGGTCCAGGGCTCCATGGTGGTAGTAGCTGTGGTCCTCGGTGTCGAGGACGGCCTTCACTACCACCGGTGGGACCTGGGACAGGGAAACCGGGACCCGGTTCTGGCCGTTGTCGATGGTGGCCAGCCTGGCGCCGGTCGAATCGGTGATGAAGGTGGTCTCACCCTCCACCGTGGGCGGGGGCAGCGGAGCCAGCAGGAGCAGATAGGCGAAGCCGGCGGCGGCGGTGACGAAGAGGAAGCCGAGCAGGAACAGCAGCCGGCGCCAGCGCCAGAACCACGATGGTCGCCGCCGGCCTGACTTGGACCGTCCGGACCGGGACCACCTCCACGGGCGGCGCCGAGCCCCGGCGGAAGGGGGCCGGGGCCCGGGGACCGGGGCCCGGGTGGTGCTGCTCAGCGGGCCGGCCGGGTCTTGGCCACGGGGAAGGTGCGGGAGAGGTGGTTCCACCCACAGGAGGCGCAGACCTCGACCACGTAGCAGGACAGGCTCCGGGCCCGCCGGGCCATGCGGGCGAGCTCCGCCTCGCTGCTCACGGTGTGGCCGCTGGCCGGCAGGCCGGCCCCGAAGACGTAGCTGACGTGGACCAGGGCCCGCTCCTTCTCACAGATCGGGCAGGCCTCCGCCGTCGGATCCCCGACGTTGCGGGCGGCCCGAAGCAAGTCGGGGTGGGCGTCGCAGACGTCATTGCGCCCGAGGCGTCCCTTGCGGAACTCGGAGAGCACGGCGTTGCGGGCCAGACGGAAGTCGATCTCCCCCACCCGGCACTCCCGGGACAGGCCCGCAACAACGTGGGACTTCTGGCGCATCAAGCCAGGGAGGTTACGCGTCCGGCGCCGAGCCGAGAAGGTAGCGTCTCGATGTATCGACTCGATATATCTGCACGTGCTATCCTTCTCGTACCTGGACCAGGCGGGTCGCACCCCGGCCGGTCATGACTGGAGACGAATTTGCTGGAGTTGGCCATCCTCGGGCTTCTAAAGGAGCAAGAGCTTCACGGCTACGAGCTCAAGAAGCGCCTGGGCGACACTTTCGGGCCCATGTCCCGGGTCTCCTTCGGCTCTCTCTACCCGGCCCTACGCCGGCTGGAAAAGGCCGGGGCGGTGGAAGTGATCGAGGCCGGGCCATCGGCCGCCGCCCTGTCCATCCCCACCACCGGATCCCTATCCGGGGAGAGGGCCGCCTACCGGGCCCGCCGGGCCAGCGGGGGCCGCGACACCCGGGGCCGGAAGGTTTACCGGATCACCGCCGATGGTCAGGCTCTATTCGAAAAGCTGCTGGCCGCCGAGGACGCCTCACCCGAGGACGACCGTTCCTTCCAGCTCCGCCTGGCCTTCGCCCGCCATCTGGCCGCCGACCAGCGCCTCGGGCTGCTGGAGCGCCGCCGGGCCCAGCTGATCGAGCGCCTGGCCCGGGCCCGGACCGCCGTGCGCTCCGGCCGGGAGCGCCTGGACAGCTACGCCCGGGCCGTGGCCGAGCACAGCACCGAGGCCACCGAACACGACATCTCCTGGATCGAACGACTGATCGCCGCCGAGCGATCGGATAGAGAGGAAGTAGACC
>DATLUK010000312.1:0-3139 GCA_035533195.1 Acidimicrobiales bacterium
AGCACTTCTGCCGCCGGCGGCGAGTCCTTCGAGTTGTTCATCGAAGCGGCAGCCAATCCCCGGGTCGACTCCCGCACCTTTCCGCCCCCCATGCACATGCCCGACTACGGAGGAAGCCCGACCCTGGTCCTGGAGGCTTGCCACCTGGCCGTGGCCAATCGGGAGGTGGAGGCCCTGTGGGAGGACTGGTCGCTTCTCTTGGAGCTGGTTGAGCAACTTCCGGGCGATGAGGCCCGCTCGGCCCAGATCTTGCAGGCCCTGGACCGGGCGGGGCGGGCCCTGGATCAGTCCGATGTGGTGGGCAGTGCCGGGCGGGTCCGGGCTGAGCTGGCCGCCGTGCTGGCCAAGCCGGCCAACGCCAGTGCCCATCGCTACGCCGCCGTCGGCAATGCCCACATCGATACCGCCTGGCTCTGGCCACTACGAGAGACGCGCCGGAAGGTGGCCCGCACCTTCTCCACCGCGCTGAGTTTGATGGGCGAGTACCCCGAGTACCGCTTTGCGGCCTCTCAGGCCCAGCAGTTCGCCTGGCTGCAGGAGCAGTACCCGGGGCTATTCGAGCGCATCCGCAAGAAGGTGGCCGACGGCCAGTTCGAGCCCATCGGGTCCATGTGGGTGGAGGCCGACTGCAACCTGCCCTCGGGGGAGTCCCTGGTGAGACAGGTGGTGCACGGAAAGCGCTACTTCGCCGAGGAGATGGGGGTCGAGACCAGGGCTCTGTGGCTACCCGACGTGTTCGGGTACCCGGCCAACCTGCCCCAGATATTGAGCCTGGCCGGGGTGCGCTGGTTCCTCACTCAGAAGCTGTCCTGGAACGAGTGGACGCATTTCCCGCACCACACCTTCTGGTGGGAGGGGATCGACGGCAGCCGGATTCTCTCCCACTTCCCTCCCGCCGACACCTACGTCGGAGATCTCTCGATGCGCTCCCTGGCCCACGGTGCCCGCAACTTCGCCCAGAAGGCCCTCACCGACCGGTCCATGTATCTCTACGGCTTCGGGGACGGCGGCGGAGGACCGACCCGCCACATGCTGGAGAGGGCCCGGCGCCTGGCCGACCTGGAGGGCGCACCCGTCATCGAGCCCATGACCTCCACCGAGGCCTTTGAGGCCATCGAGGCCGAGTCGCCCGTCGAGGAGCTGCCCGTCTGGGTCGGAGAGCTGTACTTCGAGATGCACCGCGGCACGTACACCACCCATGCCGAGGTCAAGCGCGGCAACCGCAAGCTGGAGCTGGCCCTGCGCGACGCCGAATTGTGGTCGGCCGTGGCCGCCGAGCTGGGGACCGAGTATCCGACCGCCGAGCTGGATGCCGCCTGGAAGAAGCTGCTCCTCCACCAGTTCCACGACATCATCCCCGGTTCGTCCATCCATTGGGTGTATCGGGACACCGCCGCGGACTACGAGGAGCTGTTCGGGACCACCGCCGGCTTGATCGAGCGGGCCGTAGCCGGCCTGGCCCGATCTCTTCCCGCTGGGCCACCTGCGGGCGGCGGGGCTCGGGTGTTGGTGCTGAACCCGCTGTCGTGGGCCCGCCGGGAGGTCATCGACATCGACGGCACCCCTGCGCTGGTGGAAGCTCCCGCGTGCGGGTGGTCGGTGCAGGCGCCGGCCCTCGACCATCCGGAGGTAGCCCCGGTGGTGGTGGGAACCGACCGGATGTCCAACGGCCTGGTCAGCGTCGGCTGGGACGAGCAGGGTCTGATCGACTCGCTCGTGCACGTGGCGTCCGGACGTGAGGCTCTCCCGGGCGGAGCGCGGGCCAACCTCCTCCAGCTCCACGATGACCACCCCAACGAGTACGAGGCGTGGGATGTCGATGTCGAGGCGTTCTCCTCCTCTGTCGACCTGGTCGATGCCGAGTCGGTGCGATTGATCGAGTCCGGCCCGCTGCAGGCCACCGTGGAGGTCGTCCGGAATATCGGCCGCTCCCGGATCGTCCAGCACCTTCGGCTCCGGGCGGCCAGCCCCTATCTGGAGATCGAGACCGACATCGACTGGCACGAGTCCCAGAAGCTCTTGAAGGCGGCTTTCCCCGTGGATGTGCACAGCCCCCGAGCCAGCTTCGAGGTCCAGTACGGCCATCTGGAGAGAGCGACCCATGCCAACACCCCCTGGGAGGCGGCCAAGTACGAGGTGTGCGCCCACACCTGGGCCGATCTTTCCGAAGCCGGTTTCGGCGTGGCCGTGCTGAATGACTGCAAGTACGGGCACGACGTGCGAGGCAACGTCATCCGCCTCACCCTCCTGCGTTCGCCCACGTGGCCCGATCCGGTGGCCGACCAGGGCCACCACCATTTCGTCTACGCGGTGATGCCCCACGCCGGGGACCTGGTGGCCGGTGGGGTGGTGGCCGCCGCCCACGGGCTCAACAGCCCGCTGCAGGTCCGGACGCTGCCGCCGGCCCCTGCCGGCTCTTACGACGACGGCGGTGCAGCCGGCGCCGGGGCTCCTGGTGCGACCCTCGCCCCGGCCGCCGCCTCGGTGGTGGAGGTGGACGATCCGGACGTGGTCGTCAGTGCGGTCAAGCGGGCCGATGACGGGGACGGCTCGGTGGTTCGCCTGTACGAGGCGGCCGGAGGGCATCGCCGGGTTCGGATCCGCTGCTGCCTGCCGGGCCCCAACGGCATGCAGGCCCTGATCGGCTCCCGGGTGGACCTGCTGGAGCGGCCCCTCGAGCCCGTGGTGGAGATGGACGGGGACGCCGCGGTGGTGAGCCTTCACCCCTTCGAGATCGTCAGCCTGGTCTTCCGCCGACCCTGACGGGCCATTCGGTCCAGGATCCCATGGAACCTCGACGGCCGGCGCGGAGGATACCGTGGGTGGCGTGACCCGGGCCGCTGCCACCACCGGCCGCCGCCGCCGGGTCGCCCACGGTAAGGCCCCCTCGTTGCGGCGCGAGCAGGAGCTGTGGGCCAGCGGTCATCAGGTGGTGGTGGGCGTGGACGAGGTGGGCCGGGGGGCCTGGGCTGGGCCCTTGACGGTGGGTGCAGCCGTCCTGTCCCCAGGCCGGCGGGTCTACGGCGTCAGGGACTCCAAGATGCTGAGCGAGCTGCGCCGGGAGGAGCTCTTCGACCGGTTGGCCGGCTGGTGCCTGGCCTGGGCCGTGGGCCACGCCAGCCCGGAGGAGTGCGACCGC